>JANOTW010000144.1:0-6997 GCA_031416575.1 Ferruginibacter sp. | reverse complement strand
ATCAAAGAAATAATAGCCATACCAAATAAGATTTTAAAAGAAATCATCACGCTGCATTGCTGCTATGACAAGCGTTCTGACAGAATTAATATGACAGATTTGTACCAACAAAATGAAAATTAACTTGACGCCAATGCGGTTCATCGGGAGGGACTGGGGTAATTTCACTGATTTACCCGTGGTGCGGTATAAATAAAGTTTATCATTTAGTTATGAAATTAGACAAGGATTTGCTCGCAGGTAAAGTTGTTGAACGTATGATGCAGGACGATCTGTTCAGCCAATGGTTGGGTATTTCCATAATTGAAATTATGGAAGGCTATAGCAAAATTAAAATGACTGTTCGCCCGGAGATGATCAATGGCTTTGGAATCGTGCATGGCGGTATTGCATTTTCACTGGCGGATAGCTGTTTTGCATTTGCGTGTAATAACCGGAATGTTTTATCCGTTGCATTGGATACTTCTATCAACTATATAAAAGCAGTTGATGTAGGTGATGTGCTAATAGCGGAAGCAAAAGAAATACATAATGGGAAAAGCACAGGTTTGTACCACATCACTATTACTAATCAAAATGAACAAATTGTCGCTGTATTTAAAGGCACCTGCTACCGCACTGGCAAAAGCCTCATTTAAAAATACTGGTCATGTAAAAAATCTCCAATTGGGCTACCTGGCTAACTTTACCAATCTATACAACCAATTTTTTTTATTGTCCGGGCAGAAGTATTTCAATTAAACATTCTTGCAAATATGATTTTGTTATTATTTCTTTTTGGTAAAAAGAAATAATAATCACTCGTGTACCGCATACCATTGTGGAACTTTAATTGCGTTTTATGAAACAATTCTAAAATTATATCCCATCAATTTTTCAGCCGGAGCTAATAACCCCTGCCAGCTATACTTTATACTAAATACTTATTAACTTTTCATTCCCTTGTACTGAATACCATTGGCGATCTTTACCCACGTGGTAATAAGCCTTGTATTTTTTTAGTTATTCAGGTAATACATAAAGCCACAAAATTATCTTTTGCAAAGTATAAAATCCACTGTTTGTAAAAAACCGCCCAAATTAATTGCTCAATCGCTATTAAGTTTTAATTTGCCAAAAATTACGTTTCATTTCCGAAAACCTGCTCTTTTTTATTGCCCAATAAAGCTGAAAAAGTACAAGCGCCCCGCCGGGGCGGGGAATGAAGCGAAATAGCAGTACGCCGTATGGCTCAAAAAGATTAATAGTTTACATTAACAAAAAAATTAAAACAATGGGACAAGTAAAAGAAGGAGATGTGGTAAGGGTACATTACACAGGTAAATTAACCAACGGTGAACAGTTTGATTCTTCGGTTGGCAAGGATCCATTGGAATTTACAGTGGGTGCAGGTATGATGATCAAAGGCTTTGATGCGGCAATGCCCGGAATGGCCATTGGCGAAAAGAAAACGGTCAACATTTCACCTGAAGATGGATACGGTGAAAAATCCGAAGATGCCATTATCGAATTTCCAAAAGAAAACGTACCGGGGGATATGAAACTGGAGCCGGGCATGTCATTAACTTTAAGCAACCAGGAAGGCCAACCGGTGCCTGTAGTGGTAGTGGAAGTAAAAGGCGATGTGATAGTATTGGATGCCAATCATTTTTTGGCTGGCCAGGAATTGGTGTTTGATATTGAATTGGTAGAAATAGTTTAAGGGTAATTGAATAATGGATTATTGATTAATGGATAATTGATAATTAAAAATTGATAATTGGATAATGATTATTAAATGATAAGGAATAAATATTTTATGATAACAGTTGAATAGTTTAATTTTTTAAATTAGCAGTTTCGCACCTTGCGGACTGCTTTTTTGTTCTCCATTAAAAACCATGCATCAGAATAACTATTAACCTTCAAACCACCAACCACCAACCGCCAACGTTCAATTACCAACCATCAACCAACAACGATCAACGATTAACCACCAACCACCAACAATCAACCCCCAACCTCCAACCTTACACAATGATAAGTGCTGATAATGTAGCAGAACGGCTGATGCGGTATGTACAAATTGATACGCAGAGCGACCCCACTGCGAATACGCATCCCACTACTGATAAACAAAAAGACCTTAGCAAACTATTGTTAAAGGAACTTAGGGGCATGTGTATTACCGATGCGGAAACGGACATATATGGTTACGTATATGCAACTATTCCTTCTAACAGTGATAAGAAAAATATTCCCGCTATTTGTTTTTGCAGTCATGTGGATACGGCCCCGGATTGCAGCGGCGCTAATGTAAAACCGGTTCATCACCGTTATTATGATGGAAAGGATATCGTATTGCCGGATGATACCAGCCAGGTGTTGCGCATGCGTGATTCGCCGTACCTGGAACAACATATCAATCATGGTATCATTACGGCAAGTGGATTAACCCTGCTTGGAGCGGATGATAAAAGTGGTGTGGCTGTTATTATGGAAGCCGCATTGTTTTTTATGCAACATCCTGCAGTAAGGCATGGTGATATAAAAATTTTATTTACACCGGATGAAGAAGTAGGCAAGGGAACGGCGAAAGTGGATATGCAAAAATTGGGTGCAAGCTTTGGATATACTTTAGATGGTGGCGGGGCGGGCAGTTTGGAAGATGAAACTTTTAGTGCGGATGCCGCTACTATTACCATTGAAGGAGTGATCGTACACCCTGGTTATGCAAAAGGCAAATTGGTAAATGCACTAAAAGTTGCAGGAGCTATTTTGGAGGCATTACCGAAAAATGAATGGAGCCCTGAAACCACCGAAGGAAGAGAGGGGTTTGTACATCCGGTGTCGGTGAATGGCATTGCTGAAAAAGCTACCATACAGTTTATAGTGCGTGACTTTGAACTGGCGGGCCTGCAAAGCCACCATGAAAGATTGAAGGCGCTGGCGGTATTAGTGGTACAACAATTTCCCGGGGCAAAGATGGAATACCAGGTACAGGAGCAATACCGCAATATGAAAGCAGTGCTGGATAAATATCCGCATGTAGTGGAGTATGCGGAAGAAGCTATACAACGGGCAGGGTTAAACGTAAAAAAAGAAAGCATCCGGGGAGGAACCGACGGCAGCCGTTTTAGTTATATTGGCATGCCTTGCCCGAATATATTTACCGGTATGCAAAACATACACAGCAAACTTGAATGGGTTGGTACCAGGGATATGGCGAAGGCGGCGGAGGTGATTGTGCATTTGAGTATGATTTGGGAGGAGAAGGCAATTGGTTGATGTGCTGATTTGCGAAAGTGCTGATGTGGAATATAATCTAATGCATGATGTATTAAACTGTCAAGCCTAAAGAAAGAATGGACATTTCAAAAGCAGTATAAAATTTATTTAACCTTGTTCTGGCATTGCTAATTTTTAAAATTCCTAAAAGAACTTCATCTATAATTGGTTTTAGATATTCAATCCGGTAGTCAATAATAGGTTGAAAATTTAACCCCAAGGCATTAATGTCTTCTAAAATCAGCTTTTGATCTTTTAGCGTTCTGTCCCGGTTTGGAAGAAAGTGATGTTGCCTAAAATCATATTCTAAGAAATAGAAAGGGTCATAATCCTTATTGTCTGGTTTTATAATGCCATTAAGTTTTTTATCCCTTTTTCTTTTTGTATTTACATCCGTATGCACAACAAAAAAGTTATCCCATTCCCATCCTTTTTCCTTTTTTAAACTTGGGTCAAAATGATCCAGTTGTCCAAAAAATTCAAATTTGGGATAAGTTCCTTTAATCCATTTTTCCGGGGCAACTGTACTAAGTTTCACTAAAAACATTTCTGTGTATGCACAAAGCCCTTGCTGTACCCAAAGCAAATTCGCAACAATATCGTAGTAGTATTTATTATTGGAAGACGAATATAAAGGGTGGTTTTTTTGGGACTTGTTAAGTCCATCCAGCCATCTTTTATAAGATGTGGCCAGGCTTAAATTTTTTTCAATTTTTCTCATAATTTAAATGATGTCAAAATCCCAAAATAATTTACTGGCAAGGTCCCTGTAATTCTCATAAAGTTTTTTTCCAGCCGCACTATCCATCTTATTTTTTTCCTTTAAAACGAGTAACTGGTTCCTTAGCATTAATGCTTCTGTAATTTTTTCAGATCTCTCATTGGAATGGGTTTCAGTTAAATCAAACACTTTATTCAGCATAAGGTCATAAGTTAAATAGGATGGAATGATTGTGTAATTGTCCACATGCCTTTCTTTATCTTTTGGATAATATAAATCCTGATATACCTCACCTTTACTATTAAATTTTAATTCAATGATTTCCCATGGTTCAAAGCTGGAAGCAATTAATGGTGAATGAGTGGCAAAAAAGAATTGCGAATTTTCTGTTTGTGAAATATAGAAGTCAGTAATAAATTTTTGAAGGTTTGGATAAAGGGAGCGTTCAGGTTCATCACAAAGGATTAGGGCATCTTTAGGTTTTAATAAGTATAGGGGCAATGCGGTTAACAGTATCTGTTTTGTTCCTGTACTTAATAAATGATAAGGTACTTCATTGCCTTTTAAGTCTTCTAATTTTACCAATCCAATATCTCCTTTTGATTCAAAATTGAAATCTCTTTTAACCCTAAGATTGATATGGCTTAAAATAGGGTCAAGGCATTCATCGGCTAATTTTACAATTGGGTTTTCCGACTTTTTCTTCCATCTCTCTAACTTATTAACAGCTCTTTGAATGATATTAATATCTGAATTGCTTTCCACAGCCGCAGTTGCTATTGCCTGTTTTAATTTAATTTCTTCTTCCTGGAATTTCTGTATCTCATCAAATACCAAATTCCAAATATCGCCGACTTTATCTTCCCTAAAATCTATTATTTTTTTTGTAGAAAGTGTTGATCCTGATGATTCGAATTCATAATGTAAGTCTGCTGGAAAAAAGATGAAATTCGTTTTAGTATTTTCATAAAATTTTTTCTGTTTTGCCTTTGTTTCATCAAATGAAATGCCTTGTTCCAAAAGTTTGGCTTTATTCCAATAATATATATTTTTGTTATTAACAGTATCGAACCCAACAGTGACCTTTGTTTCAATTCCATTAAATTTTATATAAACATGTACGTTTTTAAAATCATCGATCTTGTATTCAGAAAATAATGAGTTTAAAGTAAAAGTGTGTCCTCCGATGATTTTTAAAAGCGTGGTTTTTCCAGTTCCACTTTGTCCAATAATACACACCTTATCCAATGGTTCACCAGCTTTTTTATGGCCTTTAGGATAGGTTAAATCAATTTCGAGATCCTTAAACTGATGAAAATCTTTTATGCTGATTTTTGTTACTTTCATAATACTTAAAAATGAATTATAATTCCAAATTTCGTTAAAGTTAGCTCATGATTTGGATAATCGTAGTTTTCCAAAGTTCATCTTGATATTGAAAGCTATAAAAATTTTGAATGGACTCATTTTAAAACAGCTATCTTCAATTTTAAATTTTATACTAATGGAATTATTAAAAGATTTATGGTGGGTCATATTATTGGTCCTGGTCATTTTAAGTTGCTTTGTAACTGTAAACCAGGGATTAATTGGCGTGGTAACCATGTTTGGAAAATACCGCCGCATCATGCGCCCGGGTCTTAATTTTAAGATTCCTTTCCTGGAGCAGATCTACAAAAAAGTAAGTATTCAAAACCGTTCGGTAGAACTGGAGTTTCAGGCGGTAACGATTGACCAGGCGAATGTGTATTTTAAATCCATGATCCTTTTTTCGGTAATGAATGTAGAAGAGGAAACGATTAAAAATGTTGCTTTTAAATTCATCAGTGAGAAAGACCTGATGCAGGCGCTCATCCGTACAGTAGAGGGAAGTATCAGGGCGTTCGTGAGCACCAAAAAACAAGCGGAAGTATTGAATGTACGCAGGGACATTGTAGAAAATGTAAAAGAACAGATAGACCTTACACTCGAAGGCTGGGGCTATCACGTGCAGGACCTGCAGATCAATGATATTACATTTGACGAAGCTATTATGACGAGCATGAGTAAGGTGGTGGCCAGTAACAATTTAAAAGCCGCTGCTGAAAACGAAGGCCAGGCATTACTGATCACCAAAACAAAGGCTGCGGAAGCTGAGGGTAATGCGATAAAAATAGCTGCAGAGGCTGAGCGCCAGGCTGCGCAATTACGTGGGCAAGGTGTGGCGCTATTCAGGGAAGAGGTGGCACGCGGTATGAGCCAGGCTGCTAATGAAATGAAACAGGCTAACCTTGATACCAATGTAATTTTATTTAGTATGTGGGTGGAAGCGATTAAGAATTTTGCGGAGTATGGAAAAGGCAATGTAATATTTTTAGATGGCGGCAGCGACGGTATGGAAAAAACCATGAAGCAGATAATGGCGATGACACAGTTGGAAGGGAAGAAAATATTGTAGGAAATGGATGGAAATTAGTTTGATAAGATTTTAATTTTGTAGCATGCTTTTATAAAGCCCCGGTATTTCCGGGGCTTTTTGCTGGTTAATAATTAATACAGCTTTATTGGCTTATAGCTCTTTCACTACCGACCCTAAAATGGTACAACAAAATCCCCTTTCATTTTATGGCAATTTGATTTATGCTTTTCATACCTGTTGATACATGGTGGGTCACCCTTTAGGTGTGGCTCACCATGCATCAATAAGGGCGGCATTATATATGCTTTGCAGGGAATAATAATGGCAACTTTTTATTTTGCCCAATTGGGTAAAAGGTTCAGGATTGTCCACATAAGGTTAGGATGTTGCCTTCCACAAAACGTAATAAAAGATACCCAATGGTTTGCGGTACAAGAGTACCCAAATAAACCGGGGCTGATGTTTCGCTCATTACAACCTGAGTAAAAATTACAGGTCATTTATTTTCAAATGGCGAACTGTTTTTTGAAATGTGCCGTTATTTGAAGACCCTGTTTTGCCCCCGTCCCCTTCCCGAAAAATACCGATAGATCGGCACAGGTCGGGATGTT
>JANOTW010000143.1:0-2174 GCA_031416575.1 Ferruginibacter sp. | reverse complement strand
TTATCGCTTTCGCATAAATGATTGAAAAATAGAAGCGAACATTTTTCAATGTCAAAATTAAAGTCAGCTTTTTTCATCTAACAAAGATAAAAAACAAAGTCAAACTGTTATAAGTTATTATTTAACCTTTGCTTACCAACTTAACCAAATGGGAAGTACTGTCAACCCTCATTTTTATAGCAGTGGTGGGTGTCATCTATTTTATAATGAAGCAGGTTCAAAACAAAAAATTAATAATAGCCCCGGTAAAAGAAGGTTTATAGAAAACATCATCGAAACCAAAACGCAATCAAATGAAGAAACATAAAAACAAATGAAAAATGGGTATCCGTTATGGGCCTCGGACTTTTCCTGTCCCGTGTTAAGGGTAAAATTTAAAGTGGGTATCTGTCACCGTCAATCTGTAACACAAAACACCATAGCCAAAACAATTTAAACCCGTAAAACAGTATTGACCAAATAGTCTTTATTCAAAAACCAAAATAAAACAGCAGGTGTAAAACATTGGCTGTTGTTAGAAACATTTCATCATCATTAAAAACTTTAAAATGAAAAAGTTCTTCTTCCT
Source organism: Ferruginibacter sp. (assembly GCA_031416575.1). Classification (GTDB taxonomy): domain Bacteria; phylum Bacteroidota; class Bacteroidia; order Chitinophagales; family Chitinophagaceae; genus Ferruginibacter. Next base: position 1,606 of record JANOTW010000143.1, on the reverse strand, counting down.
GCTGTTACTTCTTCCGTTATTCGGAATCAGCCAAACCAAAACACTGTTATCTACCAATCGGGTATTTGCCAAAAACGACAACGCCGGCGCATTTGAAAAGCCCTTGCCAACCACGCTCAAAAATATCACACAGGCAATGTTGCGTGGCGGGTATGGAGCATCCAGTCGGGCCCCGACGCCGGCGGCTATATGGTTACCGAAGGGCCCACCACCTGGGCAACCATGGATGGGCGTGGCGACATTAGCGCCGAACATACGGCCGACTGGGAAAAAAATGTGCTGCCTCTTACTGATGGTCGCGGGCAAAGCGCCTTTTCTGATTTCCAGGCCGATTTAAGCACGGTACAGCTAACCGATTATGCCGATAAAATTGTTATCACCCACATGACCGCAAAACCCGGTAAGATGAATCAAACAAAGGGGCTGATTCAAAAAATGAATAAGATGTGGGTGGCAGATAAAGAGTCTGTTGCTGTTTATTCAACAGCGTTTTCCGGTGAGCCGGGATATACAACGGTTACCCGTTTAAAGGCTGGTTTAAAAGAACTGGCAGCCGATTACCGCAAACCACAAGCCGACAGATTCAACCCTGCACCATCGGAAGCCACCAGTATTCTGCCATTAGGTAATTCTTCTATACACCGTATCCTGTTCCCGGAAAGGCTGCCGGGGACTGAAGCCTGGTGCACAATGCGGTAAAAATTCCCGATCTTTTTATCGTAAATATTCAATCCGTCATCTTCCGTTCCTGCCCATATCCTGCCTTTTGAGTCTTCGAAAAGTTTTACAATCGTGTTTCTGCTAAGGCTGTGAGAATTGTATGGATCGTTGGAAAAAACTTTAAAGCTATAACCATCATAACGGTTCAAACCATTTTTGGTAGCGACCCAGATAAAGCCTTCCTGGTCCTGCAACATGTCAAACACCATCCCTTGCGATAAACCCTGGGCAACGGAAATGCTCTCATACGCATTGGCAGTTTGGGCACATACATTAATTGCTGGCCAAATAAGGGCAAGACTCAAAATTAATTTAAACATCAGGAGCGGCTTGTACATGTGGTATAAAAGTAAGCTCAAATACATCACTCAAAAGTTTTATTATTTAGCTATGGTTTCTAAAACGCTGCCAGGTAATACACATCAATCCTCTGAGGTGCAAACGCTTTTGTACAAGTTATCCTATAAAATGCAGAGAATGTCCTATAAAATGCTGAAAATATCCTCACAGAAACAGGAGTTTATCAAGACCTTAGCCTGCGTTTACAGATTATATCAACCACCAAAAGAACTACGATAATTAATTGTATTAACGTTCACCTAATTATAACTCACCATTTCTTTCATCATTAAAAAACTCAAAATGAAAAAGTTCTTCTTCCTGCTGTTACTTCTTCCGGTATTCGGAATGAGCCAAACAAAAACAGTACTTACATCCAATCGTTTATTTGCCAAAAACGAAAAAGCCGGCGAGTTTGAAACAGCCCTTGCGAACCACGCAAAAAAGTATCATACCGGTGATGTAGCCTGGCGGGTATGGAGTATCCAGTCGGGCCCGGATGCAGGTGGGTACATGGTTACAGAAGGCCCTTCCACCTGGGGAAACC
>JANOTW010000142.1:0-4970 GCA_031416575.1 Ferruginibacter sp. | reverse complement strand
CAAAATGCCCGGAGGAATATTCCAGTAAGGACTGAATACAAGATAAGTTATTTCTCCATTAAAAACAACTGTCTTTCTCAATTCACGGCCCACTACTACATTCGTACTCCATAAAAGTGAATCATCCTGGAAGGCATGGAGACGAAAGTCAGGAATATTTACTACAAGGTATTCGTCCGCTACTTTTTCAGGGATCCATCGGCAACGTTCCATATTGATGATTATTTGCCTTATACGGTCATTGATGGGAATATTTAATTCTTTTAAAGAGACGGGGGCAATAACTCCATTTTCGGTTAAGCCATGCCTTTTCTGAAACTGCTTTACTGCATATTGCAATGCAGTATCAAAAGCATTTGATTTATCATTATGCATTAAATCTCCCAATGCTTCAAGTTTGTTTTTAATAGATAGAATAAAAGAGGAAGTATCGTTGAGTTTATATAGCTTTTTATCTGGAATTATTATAACGCCCTTTTCTGTTTCCGCCATCTGTCTGTAAAGAGCAAGCTGCGCTTTTAATAATGGGTATTGACGGTAAACAGGCTCTTCCCCAAAAATATCAGTAGCCGGAGATTGAAGCAATGAATCCAATAGCCTTTCCAATGCTATTTTTTTTCGGGGGAGAAACCATTGGAGTGACTTAGTAACCTTTTCGGGTAAGCCATTATAAATAATACGACTATAATGAAAGTATTGTGCGGTCAGCATAATATCAACTTCATAACTTGTTTCATCTGTAATATCGCTTTCAAACAATGTTATTAATGCTGTTTGATAAAGTGTGCTGTCGGGCAATCCCTCTTTTTTTAAATGTAGCATCCTGTTGTACAAATGTTCTGCCTGCTCAGTAATGCCATTGTTGTCAAACCAGGCGAGGGCAAACTTCCTTCCGCTATAAAAATATTTTAATTCGCTTTTAACTGTTTCAAAGTCCTTGTATTTAAAAAGAAAGCTATCAATCAATAAACTATCAAAATGTAAGACTGTTTGCGTACTGAAACTGCCCGGTATGGTAATATCTAAATTTTGTATGGCCAGCGTATCGTTGATTATTGCCGGTTTTTTTTTGTTAGCAGTTGTACAGCAATATCCGACGATAAGCAAAATTGCAAATAATAAAAAGATTGGTTTTATTCTAAACATTTGATCATTACATTTACAAATAACTATACTATCAAACAAGATCTCTTTTTGCTTGCCAGTATTTTACATTAAGCCAGATACTCATAACTAAACTCAGGAGGAACCCAATTAAAACAACATTATCCACCAACTGCGGTTTTAAATTAATACCGGTAAGTTTTAATATAAGAAAGTGAATGTAAGAGTTTGATCTATCATCGTATCCAAGATGCCGCCTTACATCCCAGTGCCAACCGGTAAAAACACAATAGCCCCATCCATACCAAATGCCCAATACAAACCAGGAGAATGCCGTTAACAGCAGCGTAACCAGGTTTATTTTTCTTGTCTTCGGAAACATCCAGCCAAATATATTGAACAACGTAATGCCTGTGTGGAAGAAAAAGAAAAAATAGTCCAGAAATTTATACCACATCATCTGCTTCTGTTTTTTATGACACTTACGCTTACGTAAACGGGTAAGCCTTTATTAAATTGTTATACTGCGCAAGGGCTAAACCAGTGATATTTATTTTGCACAATAACCAAATAAAATACGCTCATGAATTAATTTAAAACGTAATTAAAGTTGCCCAATGGTATTAAGTACAAGTCCCGATTCAAGTGTAACATCGGGATGCCGACAAATGCTGTCGGCAAGCGATGCAACGATGATGCTCATTGCTTCACTGCCCGGACAAAAATTTTTCCTCACGTTTTTATCCCTTGTGCAATATAGTATCATTTACAGCTTTGCATTTTTAATCATTACGTATTCCAATATATTCTCGGTATCTACAGCGCCAATTAATTTATCATTACTGTAAACAGGTAAAATTTTCATGTTCTCCTCAATCATTCTTTTATACACATCCTCCAGCAGCATATCGGGTTGCAAAACAAAAAAGTTTTTATCCATAAAATCTTTTACCGGGTAAGCCATTCCTTTTTCAGTAATGCCTTTAATTAAATTCTTTTTGGAGAGGGTGCCAACCACCGAGCTATTTTTCAATACAAGAAAATTGGATACCTGCCCATTCAGCAATTCCTGCGTAGCTGCCTGAAGGGTATCATTTTCATCCAGCGTAGTGTAATTACGCATTGTTACATCACTCACACTTGTATTGGACAGCATGCTATGGGTTTGTGTAAAGGTGGCTTCAGCCTGTGCCGCCAGGAAAATAAATATTCCAATAAACACGAGGAATGGATTTGAAAACAATCCCCAAAACACAAATAGTATGGCAATAAACTGACCGGTACGCGCCGCAATCCTGGTGGCTAATACCCTGTTTAATTTCAAGGCAAGAATTGCACGAAGCACCCTGCCGCCATCCATTGGAAAGGCGGGTATTAAATTGAAAACAGCAAGCGCCAGGTTTATGTATAAGAGATTTTGCATAAAATTATCTGCTGATGGCAGTGTGGTAATTTGAGTAGCAAAAAGAGGCTGGCCGCTTGCATAAAGATAAATAAATAGTACTGCTGCAATAACAAAATTAACCAACGGGCCTGCCAGCGCCACTACTAATTCCTGTACCGGTTTTTCCGGCATTTTTTCCAGCATGGCAATACCGCCAATGGGCAGCAGCGTAATGTGTTTTGTTTTGATGCCATACCGCCTGGCTGCCAGTGCATGGCCATATTCATGCAGCGTTACACAAAGAAACAAAACCAATATAAATCCCACAGCCGTTAGAATGTGCGATAGATCGCCATTGGTGCGTAATTGCAGTATCACGATCCATGCAATAAGGATCAGGAACGTCCAATGTATAAATACATCAATGCCTAAAAATTTCCCGATTTTAACTGAACCTTTCATATATCTCTTTTTTATTTTTTAAAAATATTTTTGCTTAAGGGCATCTATAAAAACTCCTTTCTTTGTTTAACCTTACCTTTAAATCCTCTCCAAAGGAGAGGGAAAGGAGAGTTTTTAGAGATGCCCTTAATCCTATCTGTGCGGCACATCATTCGCAATTCTCGTTCATAGTTCATTAAGCAGGTATCTTATGAACTATTCTTTTTATTTTTAATTTTCCCCAGGGCATAGGAACATATCCTGTATTTTCTTCTTCTTTACACATTAATTCATTATCTGAATTTTTATTATTCGCCCAGCAATCAATATTATAAAAAGTAGTATCAGCAATATTTGACAAGGCTTCATTTGTAGCAAATGCCTGGTGGGGGGTGATGATTACATTGGGATAGCTCATCAGTTTTTTCAGCATTTCATCAGTAATTTTATTTTTGGAATAGTCATAAAAGAAAATTCCTTTTTCCTTTTCATAAACATCCATCCCCAGGTAACCAATTTTACCATTCTCCAATGCTTCTATTACATGTTCCGTATTTATTACAGCTCCCCTTGCTGTATTGATAAGCATTACACCCAGCTTCATTTCATCCAGCATTTCTTTATTGATTAAATACTTTGTAGCTGTATTGAGAGGTGTGTGAAGCGTTAAAATATCCGATGAACGGCACAATGTTTTCAAATCAACATACTCAAGATTATATTTTTCGGCCAGCTCTTTGTTTTCTTTAATATCGTACCCTAATAACCTGCAGCCAAAGCCATGTAAAATTTTGGCAACAACACTTCCTGTCCTGCCTGTGCCTATGATACCCACTGTCTTTTGATGCAAATCAAACCCGACAAGGTTGCCTACGGTGAAGTTGTGGTGATGCACCTGTTTATCGGCCAGGATTAATTTTCTGTTCAGGGCCAGCATCAGGGTAACTGCATGTTCGGCTATTGCATACGGCGAATACTCCGGCACATTGGCTACTTTTATTCCCAACTCATTGGCTTTTTTAATATCTACATTATCATAACCCACCGCCCTTACAGCGATGTACTTAACGCCTGCTTCATGTAATTTTTCAACCACGGCTGTTGATACATCATCTCCTGTAAACACTACCGCAGCTTGATATGCCCGGGCCAATCCTGCTGTTGCCGTATTCAATGCCTCTTCTACACAAGTCAACTCATGGTTCATTTTATTTGCCTGCTGCAAATATGAACGTTCAAAATCTTTTGTGCTGTAAATAATTATTTTCATATCCCGTTTTTTTATGCTTGTAGTTAATCTTCTTATGAATGGGAGCAGCATTTAGTACTTGCTGTTTCAAAATGTTGAATAGCGAACAGAACGTACAAGAGTGCCCAAATAAGCCGGGGCTGATGTTTCGCTAATTATCCCGATGCATCGGTAGGTAAAGATCCCCAATGGTATGCGGTACAAGGGAGTCCCGATAAAAATCGGGATAAATATAACACAACGATGATGCCCATTGCTTCACAGCCCGTACAATAAAAATGTATAGTTGTATAGAAGTGCGACGCAACTAAAGTTTAATAGTAGCAATGCAGCCCGGTTCATAATAAAATATAGTATTCAATTTCGTTCCGATTATTAATTGCTGATTTCAAATACTGCCTTAGCCTTTTTTTTGTCATTTACCTTTACCTTAGTGGCAGCACACCGGCCATTTCTCCAATAACATTTACCAATTCTGTTCCTGCAGGAATAACAATTTTTGCATTTGATTTAAGTGAAGCTTCCACGGTTTCCAGCTTCTTTAATAATTGGGCATTCCCGATAAAATACTTTTCAGCAGCTTCATTTACCAGTTTAATGGCTTCAGCTTCGCCTTCGGCATTCAATATTTTTGATTGCTTAATACCTTCAGCTTCTTTTATTTTTGCCCGTTTTACTCCATCGGCAACAGTTTCTGCTGCAGTGGCATAATCAACAGCGGCAATTTTTTCATTTTCCGCTTTTACAACCTTATTCATGGTTTCCTGCACATCCTTTGGCGGGTCAATTTGT
>JANOTW010000141.1:0-22136 GCA_031416575.1 Ferruginibacter sp. | reverse complement strand
CTAAAAAAATTATTAAGCCATCAGTTATAAAAAGCCGGTGGTTTTTTAATGTGCCAGGTTCAAAGCTTTGCTAAGCGTATCTCGAAGGCGTTTATTATTTACAGCCATATCAATAACAGCCATGATATGGCTTTTTTGCTGTGGTTCAAGGTCATCGATCATTTTTACTTTTTCCCCCGATTGGCGCAAGGTTGAGGCGTGGGAAATGAGCGTTGGCACCTTGTGCCGTGTAAAAACGGTAGTAAGCTAAAAGAAGTAAAGCCATCAGTTATAAAAAACTGGTGGTTTTTTTATGCAACCTCAGAAGGGGCTTTGGCTATGAAGTTCATTATTTTATTCAAAGTTTAAAAATTTATTCTAATGTTTATAAGAATTCCTTCAGCCCGATCCAAAGCTGATAGCGGCTTGCAGCCGATTGCTCCAACGCCGGGCCCACTCATTGGCAATGCTATTGTTGGGCCAGGTGCTTTTTCTTTGCAACTGATGATTTCTTAGCTTTGTTTTCTCTTTCTTTCCTTTGTCGGATCCATTCACTTATGCGCTTGAAATCATCTTCAGAAGGTTGTCTTCCGGTTGTATAAAAGTCTATGTTTTTTGGTTCTTTTACCATGAGTTAAAGTTACAAATTTTTAGGGAAGTATTGGTCAACAAGTCTGGTTGCTGCCGCCGTGGTTCGTGTCTTCACAAACCTACTGCCTGGCCTACAAATGCGAACTAAATACATGATCCTATTCAAAAACTATAACGCAATTAAAGATCCCCAATGGTATGCAGTTCAAGAGGGCGATGCAACGATGATGACCATAGCTTCTTAGCCCGGACAAAAAAAATAAAAAAGAATAACCCTGATGCTGCTACCGCCCTTGGTTCCTGAAGAATTCCATTGTGCTTTCCATTATTTATTCCAGGGAAAATTTGAACATAAAAAAAACCGAAGTTTCAAGCCTTCGGTCTTTTTATACTGTATAAAATTACTTACTCATCTCCGTAAAATACTGATGAAAATAAGGAATGGTTTCAATGCCTTTGTAAAAATTTTCCAGGTTGAATTTTTCATTCGGGCTGTGCAGGTTATCGCTATCCAAACCAAAGCCCATGAAAACTATTTTCACACCGAGTTCTTTTTCAAACAATGCGCAAATAGGGATGCTGCCCCCCCCACGTACAGGGATAGGCGCTTTTCCAAATGTGGTTTCCATCGCCTTTGAAGCAGCCTTGTAAGCCGTACTGTCAATCGGTGTCATATAGGGTTCTCCGCCATGGTGTTCAAAGGCGGTTACTGTAACACAGGGAGGAGCGATTTTTTTAAAATGGGCCAGCAACATGGCGGTGATTTTTACCGATGACTGATTGGGTACCAGCCGGGCGGATACTTTCGCCATGGCCTTAGCGGGTAATACCGTTTTGGCCCCTTCGCCCTGGTAACCACCCCAAATACCATTCAATTCCAATGTGGGCCGTATGCCGGTCCTTTCATTGGTAGTAAATCCTTTTTCGCCCCACAATGCTGTTACGCCCAAATCGTCTTTATAATCCTGCTCATTAAAAGGTGCGGCTGCCATTAATTTTCTTTCTTCATCGGTTGCAACCACTACATCATCATAAAAACCAGGAATAGTGATGTGGTTATTTTCGTCATGGCAGGAAGCGATCATTTTTGCAAGCATCGTTATGGGGTTTGCTACCGCTCCGCCATACACGCCGCTGTGAAGGTCGCGGTTGGGCCCCGTTACCGTTAGTTCAATATAACTCAATCCGCGTACGCCAATATCTATGCTCGGTGTATCTAAACTTATCATGGCGGTATCGCTGATTAAAATGACATCCGCTTTTAATAATTCCTTATTGGCGGCAACGAATTTACCAAGGTTGGGGGAGCCCACTTCTTCTTCCCCTTCAATACAAAATTTAATATTATTGGTAAGGGTATTGGTTTGTACCATCGTTTCCAAAGCCTTCACGTGCATGTACATCTGGCCCTTATCATCGCAACTTCCACGGGCATAAATTTTACCATCAATAATTACAGGGTCAAAGGGGCCGCTTTTCCAAAGCTCCAGGGGTTCGGCAGGCTGCACATCATAGTGGCCATATACCAATACGGTTGGTTTTGCAGGGTCAATTATTTTTTCCGCATATACGATGGGGTGCCCTTCTGTGGCATAAATTTCTACTTTATCCGCACCAGCTTCCAGTAATCGTTGTTTTACACTTTGGGCACAATCCACCATATCCTGCTTATTTTCAGTTTTAGCGCTTACGCTGGGTATGCGCAATAGTTCCAGTAATTCGTTTAAGAAACGATCTTTATTTTTTTCCTGGTAATCTTTCCAAATTTGCATCTTGTTAATTATTTTTTATGAAAAAGTTATGAATAAGGCAAACGAAATTAGGTTTTTTTTTCGTCCATTTTTTCGGGTTTAAATGACTAAAGTTTTTAAAAAAAACGGGAAAATGTTTGTGAAGTTGTAAATAGCACATTATATTCGTGCCAGATTGTTAGCCAATTTATCAGCCTTTGTTTCAGTTGTATTTAATCAATACTCCGGGATCAAAGGCTGAGTCCATTTAAACAGGCCGTTCAACCAGGGTTTCTTATTTTTTGAAACAATAACAATGAGCCTGCTATTAAAATGTACAGTACTGCAGCTAAAGCCAACATCCATTTTATTATGGAAAAAATAAACGTAAGCATCGTACAACTATCCGACAGGTGGCCATGTAAAGTGATCAGCATTCCCACATTTTCCAACACATCCAGTACGCCGGCGGCCAAAGCGCCCTTCGCTAAAATACGGCCGGTAGTAAATAAAAACCCGCTGAATGATGCAGCAAGTAACTTGCAGGCATGGTATAAAAAAAGGGAATAGAAGAAAAGAAAAATAAAATCGAGCCAGGTATTGATTTTTGCGATATGGATATTGTCAACAGGGCTTATACCATCCCAGGCGTTTATTACAGCAGATGCTTTTGTAGCATCGCAGGCGAATTCAAGATCAAGAATTCCTTTTGGAGTGGAAGGTGTTATCAGCGTTGAGCTGGTAATTGCCATCACCACCATCATTACCAATGTGCCTGCAAACAAAAAGAGCAGTTGGGGGTTTTTATTAAAGCGATGTTTGCTCAAGTTAGAGGCTGTTAAATCTTTCCCCTACATAATTCCAATTCAGGATCTTCCAGAAGTTTTCAATATAATCCGCCCTTCGGTTTTGATATTTCAAGTAATAAGCGTGTTCCCACACATCTAATCCTAATAAAGGAATACCCTTTGCTTCTGCTATATCCATTAAAGGATTATCCTGGTTGGGCGTAGAAGTTATTGTTAGTTTTTTATTGTTGGTAAAAACCAGCCATGCCCATCCGCTTCCAAATCTTGTTTTAGCTGCATCGCTGAGTTGTGTTTTCATCGCATCCAGTGAGCCGAAGTCTTTTTGTATAGCGGTTGATAATTTACCCGAAGGCTGCTGTGCGCTGGCGTTAGGGGCCATGCATTTCCAGAATAATTCATGGTTATAATGGCCACCTCCGTTATTACGCATTTTGACGGAATATTTTGAAATATTATTCAGCACGTTTTCAAGCGGTTTTGTCATATCCACTTTTTCAGCCACTGCGGCTTCTTTTAAATTTTTACTATACGCTGCTGCATGTTTATTATAATGAATATCCATGGTTTGGGCATCAATGGATGGCTCCAGCGCATTATATGCATAGGGGAGCGGCAGTTGATCAAAACCCGTTTTAAAATCGTTGGTAATGGGGATTAGGGGGGATGAAGTATTACTGCCGGCCGCCATTAATGCACTTAGTGCAGGCAATGCTATTAATGTTGCTACGCCTGCTTTAGCAGACTTTTCAATGAAATTCCTTCTGGAACTTTGTTTCATGGTATAAATTTTATATTATAAATTTAGCTAAACTTTTTTGTACGGTTAAATATATTAACGATTGCTTTAAAGAAAGGGCGGGTATTCTTAAAAAAGCGGTAATAAAATTCTTTATTGAATAATTGGGAATCATGCATCGCTTTGTAGGTAAGCATCGCACCCAATGGCGCCAATACCAATATGGATAACCACATGCCTACAAAAGGTGAGGTAATATCATCTTTCACGAATTTTTCGCCAAACATATTGAGTAAATGAAACAGCAGGAAAAATATAATGGCTACTACAAGGGGCATGCCGAGCCCGCCTTTTCTAATAATGGAACCAAGCGGGGCGCCAATAAAGAACAATACCAGGCATGCCAAAGACAAAGAAAATTTCCTGTGCCATTCTATTTGATTATTGCGTAAATCTTTTTCCTTATTGTCCCATTCCGCTCCGGAAAACTGATAAGTATTTTTCAATGTATTTACTATGTTAATTGAGCTTTCATACACCACCAGTTTGGCGGAATCTGGTATAAGGTCCCCGAAACTTTTAATTTTTTGTTTTACAGGAGTTGCTTTTTTCCATACACTATCAGGCAGCTTGTCATAATGGAGTTGGGCGCTTAGTTCAATACGTAACCTTTTGCCTAAGCTGTCCCTTACTTTAGATAGTGAATCTATTGATGCATTCAGTTGCCGGATACTCAGCATCTTGTAATCATTTTTAAAAATACTGTCCGGCGTGTTCATCATCTGCAATGAACTGAGGTCGAATAATTTTTTATATTCCTTAAAACCCAACCGTATAAATTCGGTACTGGTATCCATCGAATTTCCACGCTCCTGGTACCTGAAGCCATTGTACAAAGTAAATTCAAGGAATTTTTTATCGCTTGAAAAACCCATGGTTCCTTTTTGCGCTATGATACTATTATCCTGCAACATGGTTTGTTGTTCATAAATCAAAACATTATGAATCGTTTTCCCATCGCTGTCTTTTTTGCCAACTTTAATGGCATAGCCCGGGATATGATTGTAAAATGTCCCCTGTTTCAGATCCAGTGCGGGTTTTTTATAAGTGATATCGTAATAAAGGGTTTTAAATTTCAGATTGGCGTAAGGAATAACATAATTAGCGAAAAGGAAAGTAATGCCACAAAGTAAAATAGCCACCAACATCAGTGGGCGCATAAAACGCAATAAAGAAATGCCGGCGGATTTAATAGCTACCAGTTCAAAACTTTCACCCAGATTGCCAAATGTCATGATAGACGATATCAGAATGGCGATGGGCATGGCCAGAGTGAGTAAAGAAGCGCTGGCATACCATAAAAATTCACCGATCGTTACCAAATCAAGGTCTTTACCTACCAGGTCATCAATGTATTTCCACAGGCTCTGCATCATCAACACAAAAAAAGCGATAAAGAACGTGGCTATAAACGGCCCGATAAATGTTCGAAGAATAAGCTGGTCTAATTTTTTTATCATATACCATTTCCGCCGGCAGCGGAACTATTAAGGATTTTGCAGGTTATTTTTCAATTGCTATTTATAAATAAGGGCGCTAACAAAGCCTTTGCCGCAAAGCTATGCACAATTTAATCCATGTTTTTACCTTTATAAAACTGAATGCTTATCAAATGCCCGCAAATATTTTATTGACAAGCATTTGTTTTTCAATGAAGCCTGAAATTCCCGGGGATTTCGCAGGCGCAATTTTTTACCCGGCAAGATTTCTTTACTCAACATCGTTGTCCCATCTTAATCCCGAACATCGGGACTCTTCCATGCAACCATGCTTTTTTTTTTGTCCGGGCTGAAGTATTTCATGGCATTCCCGATAAAAATCGGGATTTCTCAATTCAGTTTTTTTGTCCAGGCTATATTTCCCTGGTCAACATCGTTGCATCGCCCTCTTGTACTGAATACCATTGGGGAACTTTAATTGCGTTATATGATGAGAAACAAACACACTTCAAATTTTGCCAGATACAAATCAGGCTAATCAAATCAATCAGTTACAATCAGCGGTTCAGACAATGTACCGCATACCATTGTGGATATTTAATTGCGTTTTTAATTAAAGAAACATACAAAAAAAATTCAGGCGCCCCATACATTGAATTCGATTTAAAAAGCTTGTTAATCGATTGAAAAAATCAGACATCAAAAAATCAGCCATCAGACATAAAATCAAGCCTCATACATTAATTGTAACTTGTAAATCAAATGACTGAAAAAACAAAAATAACCCTTTCTTCCGCCGAACTGGAATTGGTTTGTAATAAAGAATGGATTTTAACCAAACAGATAATTATAGAAAAAGTTTACCGGCTTTTTGGAACGCTGGCATTAGCTATGCAGCAACACATCCAGCAAAATAAAGAATTGTTGCCGATAGAGGCTACTGCACGCAATCCCAAAATATCAAGGGGAGAAAATTACAGAAGCCTGCCTTATGTAATGCTCGATTATCCGCGTCATTTTACAAAGGCATCTACGTTGGCCATACGTACCTTATTTTGGTGGGGAAATTTTTTTAGTATCAATCTTCATTTATCCGGGGCATGTAAAGAGAAAGCGGCGCACGCAATGAAAGCAAACTTTGCGGCCTTACAACAAAAAGGGTACTCGGTATGCATACACACCGATCCCTGGCAGCATCATTTTGAAGAAGATAATTATGTAACGTTGGAAAATTATACGGCTGCCGATTTTGCAACTATACTTCACCGTGAGCCATTTATGAAAATCGCAAAACTAATTTCCCTGCAGCAATGGGATGCCGCACCAGTATTTTTAGAACACCATTTTAATGAAATGATAACGCTTTTGCAAATTAATTTCCCAGGCGATGAAAGAGATCCTTCACCTGGTATTCCCACAACTGGCTTTGATCTTTGATATCTTTTTTTTCAGCAAAATCCTTAATTATCAAAATAGTTTGATTGGTCACTTCAGATTTTTCAATACTGAATTCAAAATATTCTTCTTTAGGAGCTTGCAACCAATGGTAACGAATGTATTTATCTTCTTCACCTTCTATTAATTCCGCCTGCTCATCAGAACCATTCCACGAAAAACTGAATATGCCGTCTCTTTCATCTACCTTATCGGCAAACCATTCCTGTAGTCCGGCAGGGGTACTCAAAAAATCATATAGTATGCCTGGCGAACATCTAACCGGGTATTCTAGCGTAAATAAAACTTTCTTGCTCATCCAAATAATTTAAATTCATACAGAATACTGCAATAATAACAAAATAATCGAGGCAACAAAATATTTTTTTTCTTGAAGTGTTAAACTTATTATATCAATTTCTTAAACAACCATTCTTTTTACTGTGCCAAACCAAAAAAAATTATTAATATTTTTTTTGGTAACCTATTATAAATGCTATAAATTACGTTTAAGTAAAATATGTTTTACTCCAATATTCACTTCAACCTTTTTTAACCTAACACTTAAAACTTCCGCCTTATGAGTATGCGTCAACTCAAGATCACTAAATCTATCACTAACCGTGAGAGCCAAAGTTTGGAAAAGTACCTGCAGGAAATAGGAAAGGTGGAATTAATTTCTCCCGAAGAGGAAGTTAAACTGGCTATACTCATCAAACAAGGCGATCAGTTTGCCCTGGATAAATTAACAAAAGCTAATCTGCGTTTTGTGGTTTCTGTTGCCAAGCAATACCAGAACCAGGGGCTTACATTGCCTGATTTAATTAATGAAGGAAATGTAGGGTTGATAAAAGCTGCGCAACGATTTGATGAAACCCGTGGATTTAAATTTATTTCTTACGCAGTATGGTGGATACGCCAAAGTATTTTACAGGCATTGGCTGAGCAGTCGAGGATTGTGCGCCTGCCATTAAATAAGGTGGGGCTTACCAATCGTATCAGTAAAGCCTATTCGCAATTGGAACAGGAATATGAACGTGAGCCAACCTCGGAAGAAATAGCTCAATTATTGGATATGGATACAGAGGAAGTGGCTGCTACCATTGGCGCCGCTGCCCGTCATATAAGCATGGATCAGCCATTCGCTGATGGTGAAGAAGGATCGCTGATGGATGTGTTGGAAAATCCTAATTCGGAAAGTACGGATATGCATCTTTCATTCAAGGTATCCTTATCAACGGAAATTGACCGTTCATTAAGCACATTAACCGAAAGGCAAAAAGATGTTATCCGGTTTTTCTTCGGAATCGGGGTAGATCATCCGCTGAGCCTGGAAGATATTGGTGAAAGATATAGCCTGACAAGGGAAAGAGTAAGGCAGATAAAAGACAAGGCGATTACTAAATTGCGGTCAGCCTCCCGCTGCAAGCTCTTACGAACCTACCTTGGAGGCTGAAAAATGTCTGGTCCCTGATTTTTTGATGTCTGATTTTGAGGAGTATTATGAATCGGTCTTTCTTTCATAATTGCATACATTTGCATTTAAATTTTAGTGAACTATCATGGTTCACTTTTTTTATGTAGATTATTATCAAGTATTATTTATGATCAGGTGATAAATATTTATTTGAATTCAAATAGTGCTTTACATGCAACGTGGGAAAAGATCCACAATGGTATGCGGTACAAGGGAGTCCCGATGCAGCACACAAGCCTTACCCGGGATTAGGATGACACAACGATGCTGCCCAACATTACCGAAGCTGGCCAAAAAAAAATGAATTAAAGTACGGGCGGGTCATGAAATGAAAATGCCCGTAACAAAATAATAATCCAATAAGAATTGGATAACAACCAAAAAAAACAGAAATAATTGAAAGGAATGAAAAATAGTAATTCCTCCAATTAAAAAGTAACTCATCACTCATCACTCATTACTCATTTATGTTTACTTCACTTAGTGAAAAATTAGAAAGCGCCTTTAAAAATATTAAAGGCGAGGGAAGGATATCTGAACTCAACATCGCCAATACGGTAAAAGATATTCGCAGGGCTTTGGTAGATGCGGATGTTAACTACAAAATCGCCAAAGAATTTACCGACACCATTAAAGAAAAAGCACTCGGTGAAAAAGTTTTAACAGCCGTTAGTCCGGGCCAGTTGATGGTGAAGATTGTAAAGGACCAGTTAACCGAATTGATGGGTGGCATTGAAAGCGAATTCAATATCAGCGGTAATCCTGCTATTATTTTAGTCGCGGGATTGCAGGGCAGTGGAAAGACAACTTTTAGTGGCAAGCTCGCCCACTATCTAAAAACAAAAAAAGGGAAATCACCATTGCTTGTCGCAGCGGATATTTACAGGCCTGCGGCGATAGATCAGTTGGAAGTATTGGGAGGCCAGATAGGAGTAGATGTTTTTAGTGAAAGAGAAAATAAGAATGCTGTTAGCATTGTACAAAATGCAATCAGGGAAGCAAAGGCGAAAAATAAGAATGTGATCATCATTGATACCGCCGGACGGTTAGCCATAGACGAAGTGATGATGACCGAAGTAGCAAATATTAAAGCTGCTGTAAATCCACAGGAAATTTTATTCGTAGTGGATAGCATGACCGGACAGGACGCGGTGAATACCGCCGCGGCCTTTAATGAGCGCCTTGATTTTAGCGGCGTTGTACTTACCAAATTAGACGGTGATACAAGGGGTGGCGCCGCATTGTCCATTAAATATACCGTAAACAAACCCATCAAATTTGCGAGCAGTGGCGAAAAGATGGAAACCCTGGATGTGTTTTATCCCGAGCGGATGGCGCAGCGTATTTTAGGCATGGGGGATATAGTGAGCCTTGTAGAAAAAGCGCAGGAACAGTTTGATGAAGTAGAAGCAGCGAAGCTTGAAAAAAAGATCCGTAAAAATCAATTTGATTTTGAAGATTTTAAAACCCAGTTGCAGCAGATCAAAAAAATGGGTAACCTGAAAGACCTGATGGGAATGATACCCGGCGTAGGCAAACAAATTAAGGATGTTGATATAAATGATGATGCTTTTAAAGGCATTGAAGCAATGATCAACTCCATGACCCTGGAAGAACGCCGCAACCCTGATGTTATTAACCCGAACCGGAAATTACGCATTGCCAAAGGCAGTGGAAAAGATATCGCTGAACTGAACCAGTTTTTAAAACAGTTTGAGCAAATGAAGGGCATGATGAAGATGATGAACAAAATGCCCCTGGGTAAGATGCCTGGTATGGGTAAACGATAAACATTAAATAAGCTAAAATATTTTTATCGGATTCATATAGCAATGTAATACTGCGCAAGGGATAAATTAGTGATATTTATTTTGCACAATAACCAAATAAAATACGCTCAGGAATTAATTTAAACGTAATTAAAGTTGCCCAATGGTATCAAGTACAAGTCCCGATTCAAGTGTAACATCGGGATGCCGACAAATACTGTCGGCAAGCGACGCAAGGATGTTGAGCATTGGTAAATGCTGGTTAAAAAAATGTATTTGCGAAATCCCGATTTTTCGGGAACCCACATAGCTTCACTGCCAGGACAAAAATTTTTTCCTCACGTTTTTATCCCTTGTGCAGTATAATAAGACCAACCATAGTAAAAAGCATGGCAAAAGGCCAATACCTATCAGCATTTCATTGGCAGGAGATTTAGATGGGGGGATAAATTTTTTTTCGATCTCTGTGAATACAGCCGGTAAATGCAAGCCGTTTATAAAAACAATTAAAAATCAATTACCCATTTTTATTTCACCGGCATCCTTTAAAAGCCTGTCTATTTTAATTACTTGGCTTATATTTCCTAAGGCAACCTTTACAGCGTATCGCACGTTTATTTGATAAAATATATTGTTATGAATATGCAACCAATCATTAAAACTTACATTTCGTTAATACTGTCAGGTGTGCTGTTTCTTGCTTCATGTAGTAAAAATGATTCCGCACCACCACCGGTCAATGATCCTTGTGCAGGTAAAACCATAATTATTACAGCAACACCCACATCTGCCACTGCATGTACGGGTGGCAGTATTGAGGTAATTGCAACCGGAAGCACCGCATTTACCTATAAACTAAATAGAGGCGGCGTTTATCAATCCTCAGGAACATTTACTAATGTATTGGCGGGTACATATGATTTGTTTGCAAAAGATGGCGGCGGATGCGAAAAATCTACATCGGTAACAATTCAGGCTACTGGAACTGCAGGGCCTTTATTTACAGAGGTAAAAAACCTTTTGACCGCAAAGTGCCAGAGTTGCCATAATTCAGCTACCGCCAACGGGGGAATGAACTGGCAAATGGAATGTAACATCGTAACCAATAAAACCCGTATAAAAGTAAGGGCGGTAGATGAAGGTACAATGCCGCCAGCAGGGCCTTTATCACAGGCAGAAAAGGATAAAATTACCAACTGGATAAATGCCGGGGGCGGGTATAACAATTAATTTTTATGTTTTGGAAGTACAGCATATTTTGAAATCCATTTAACATGCCTGTTAAATTTTTTAGTTTTCATGTTAACTTTCAAATTAAATTGGCTGCCCCATACTAAATCATTTGGAGTAATGAAAATACCTAATGTGAACAACATTTTAATCTTTACATCTCGGTAAAAAAGCATTAAGGAACCTTTCCTGAATGGAGGATAATACCGGTAGGTTTATACATAACACCGATTGTTAATAAAGTTATTTTAAAACAATGGAATTAAAGATTATCACCACTTTAATTATGTTTTGTCAAATGTTTTTGAATTTAAAGGATTGAATTTGGTTTTTGCAGGCGGGCTTTGTATCTTCGCCTTCCTTTTTTAAGGAAGATTAAAGAAACCCTATTTATTAACAACCCAAAAAAATTTCTATTTTTTATGGCTGTAAAGATGAGACTGCAACGCCACGGGTCTAAAAAAAGACCCTTCTACTTCATTGTAGTAGCAGATGCCCGTAGCCCACGCGATGGCAAATTTATTCAGAAACTTGGTACGTACAATCCTTTGACTGTTCCTGCAACCGTGCAGATAGATCGTCAAAAAGCTTTGGACTGGTTACACAAAGGTGCTCAGCCAACTGACACTGTACGCCGTATCCTTTCCTTTAAGGGCGTATTGTTCCTGAAGCATTTGTTAAGAGGTGTAGGCTTAGGCCTGTTTGATGAAGCTGTTGCCATGCAAAAATTTACTACCTGGAGCTCTGAGCATGATGTGCATATCGCAAAACGCCAGGGAGCCCACAAAAAGGCCCGTTCCGATAATCGTAACCAACCGGTAGTACGTAAAGTTGCTGAAGCACCTGTTGCTGTAGCTGTTGAAGCTAAAGCTCCTGTAGAAGCGCCTTCCACTGAAGAAACTAAAACAGCAGAATAATTATCTCTGTTCCGTTAATTCTTTTAAGCAATTTCGATTATTCGGAATTGCTTTTTTTATGCCACACATGGAAGATTGCCAACGTTGGCGGCAACCTAAATAAAATAAAAATTTCTTGATGGTTCACGGGTTTTAAAAAGCCTGCCGGCCATTCACGGTTTAAAGTGCATGCGTTTTAATCTTTTTTGTCCGGGCATCAGGGCACTGGCAAACATCGTTGCATCGCCCTCTTTTACCGCATACCATTGGGCAACTTTATCCACGTTATTTGTAAAAAAGCAACCGTCCGATTATTTGAATATCGCTATACATTTTCAAGAAATGGCACGCTTTGAATTTGTGTTATTTAGCCGCTTTTTAGCTGTAAAGGTTTTAAATTCAAGAGGTGTAGTAAAAAAAACCTGATTAGGAGAAAACTTCCCCTATATGGAATCCTACTCCTTAATTCATAACTTGCACCACCATGAAACAGTATTTTAAAATAGGGAAATTAGCCGCCAGCTTTGGTTTAAAAGGTGAGCTGGTATTGAAGCACAGCCTCGGAAAAAAAACAACGCTAAAGAGCCTGGAAACTATTTTCCTGGAGGAAAGGAAAGATAATTTCATGCCCTACTTTATTACCGCCACTGCTATAAAAAATGATGCGGAAGTGTATATAAAATTAGAAGGGATCGATTCAAAAGAAACAGCCCGAAAGCTTACACCTAAAGAGGTATGGATCAGTGAAACCGATTTTAAAAAATTTGCCGCCAGTGCCGCCCCCATTTCAATGCTGGGATTTCATTTGATCAATGAGGAAGAAGACCTGGGAGAGATCATTGAGGTGATAGAACAGCCCCACCAGATATTATGCGCTATTTTACTGGATGGAAAAGAAGCCCTGATTCCAATACACGGGGAGTCACTGGATAAAATTGATCAAAAGAACCGGAAGGTATATGTGACTTTGCCGGATGGATTGCTGGATATTTATAGATGATCATATTATTTGTAAATTAGTAAAGTGAACAAAACACCCCAACGCATCATCGCACATTTCGACCTCGATTCATTTTTTGTTTCGGTAGAGGTATTAAACGATCCTTCGCTAAAAGGGAAGCCGGTTTTTGTGGGTGGAAGCGAAAGGGGAGTGGTAGCGGCCTGTAGCTATGAAGCCCGGAAATTTGGCATCCACTCGGGCATGCCATCTAAAAAAGCTTTACAGCTTTGCCCGCAGGCAATTGTATTAAAGGGAACCAGGGGTGAATACAGTAAATACTCCCGGTTGGTTACACAGATCATTGCTTCCAAAGCCCCTTTATTTGAGAAAGCCTCCATTGATGAATTTTACCTTGATCTTACGGGTATGGATAAATTTTTTAATCCGCTGCAATGGACGATTGACCTGCGGCGGCAAATCATTAATGAAACAAAATTGCCCATTTCGTTCGGCATGGGCAGCAATAAAATGATTGCTAAAATTGCTACGGACGAAGCCAAACCCAATGGCTATTTGCAAGTGCCCCCAGGTAAGGAAAAAGAATTTTTAGCGCCTTTACCGGTGAATAAAATACCTGGAGTAGGCGTGCATGCCTACGAAGTATTAAAGGCCATGGGAATTTGGACTATCAACGATATAAACCTTAGGACCAAAGAAGAAATGGAAAAACGGCTTGGTAAATGGGGGATTGATCTGTGGCATAAAAGTTTTGGTTTACACACCGGTGAGGTAACGCGGTATCATGAAGCCAAATCAATATCGTCTGAAAATACCTTCGAAGAAAATAAAACGGATATCAATTTTCTAATGAGCGAAGTAGTGCGGCTTTCTGAAAAGATCACTTTCGAATTAAGACAGGTTGGGAAGGTAGCAGGTTGCATAGCCGTAAAGATCCGTTATCCTGATTTTGAAACCACTTCACGGCAAACTAAGGTGCCATTTACCTGCGCTGATGATGAAATTATACCTGTTGCAAAAGACCTGTTTCACAAATTATACAGGAAGGGATTGCCGGTTCGCCTGCTGGGGGTACGCTTAAGTGACCTAACCAATGAAGTGATACAAACTAATTTGTTTGATAATGCAGAAAGAAAAAGCAATTTGTACAAGGCGATTGACGATGTTAAAAACCGTTTTGGAAAGTTTAAGTTGAAAAGGGCATCCTCTAATTAGTTGAGGGTTTATTAAGTATTGAGTATAAAGTATTGAGTATAAAGTATTGAGTATTGAGAATTAAGTATTGAGTATTGAGAAATTAGTATTGCGAAATGTGACTGTTAAAATTTCGACTGGCAGATAAAAAATATTTCTATTTTTACTCATCGTCACTTATCGTCACTTATAACACATCACTCTATCTCCTTTCTACTCAATACTCAATACTCATTACTAAATACTCGTTACCTTTGCTGCCATGCAAAAAATTTCTGTAAGTATTGTAAACAGATCTGCCAATGAACTGCCATCTTATGCCACGGAAGGTTCGGCAGGAATGGATTTAAGGGCTAACCTGGAACAAACCATAACACTGCGATCATTGGAACGTATGCTGATACCTACCGGATTATTTATTCAATTGCCTGCTGGTTATGAAGCACAAGTAAGGCCAAGGAGTGGATTAGCCATTAAACAGGGCATTACCTGTCTCAATTCTCCCGGCACCATTGATAGTGATTACAGGGGGGAATTAAAAATCATCCTGATTAATCTGAGTAATGAACCCCAACTGGTACATCATGGGGACCGGATAGCACAAATGATCATTAGCAGGGTAGAAAAGGCCAGCCTGGTATTGGTACAGGAATTGAATGGAACCCAAAGGGGCGAGGGCGGTTTTGGCCATACTGGAAAAAATTAAATAACATATTGAAACAATGACATTTCCAAATTACAATACCCATTATATCTCCATTATTATTTTCGCTGTATTGGTAGCATTGTCTGCAGGCAGTTGTAAAACAGCAAAAAAAATACAGGCATCCATTGATAAAAAAGATTCCACTTCAGTACATAT
Organism: Ferruginibacter sp.; assembly: GCA_031416575.1. Taxonomy (GTDB): domain Bacteria; phylum Bacteroidota; class Bacteroidia; order Chitinophagales; family Chitinophagaceae; genus Ferruginibacter. The sequence continues at coordinate 6,972 of JANOTW010000141.1, read as the reverse complement.
CACCAATCCATTTAAAGATGATTCGTTGCGGGTGATAAAAAATGCCATGAATGATATTCATAACAAGGAAATAATATTCAAAACTTTTTCAGCGAAAATTAAAGTGGAATATGAAGATTCTAAAGGCAAGCAACCCAATATTACAGCCTACGTAAGAATTTTAAAAGACAGCCTGATCTGGATATCAGGCTATGCGACAGTTTTTAACATCGAAGCTTTCAGGGTGTTAATTAAAAAGGATAGCGTTTTTGTTTTGGATAAAATTAATAAAGAAGTAAAGCTACGGTCCATGGATTATTTACAGGAAGTAACGGAAATCCCTTTTGATTTGAATACGCTTCAAAACTTATTTGTAGGCAATCCCGTTTTCCTGGAGGATAGCGTCATATCGTATAAAGAAACCGAATCGAAAATATTACTGGCAACGCTCGGCCAATATTTTAAACATTTACTTACCATAAATAAGGACGATCGTTTATTGGTGCATAGTAAATTGGATGATGTAAATTTGGCCCGCAACAGAACAGCCGACATTACCTACGGTGAGTATGAAAACAATAACGGGGTACCTTTTTCCACCTACCGGGAAATAACGGTGTCAGAAAAAAATAAATTGGACATACACCCCAATTTTAAGCAATATGAGTTTAACAAAGATTTACCTGTCACATTTAATATCCCCGCCAATTATAAACGCAGGTAGGCGTTATTTGTAAATCAGGTTGGCGGTTGGTGGTTGATCGTTGATGATTGTTCGTTGATAATGAATAGCAGCAGCTCAAAATTTTAAATGGTTATCCACCATCAACTGTGTACCCTCCTGATCTTATAGCGGCAGCTCATAATTTAAATGCGCATGAACAATCAATAATCAACAATCAACGCTCAACGATCAACAATCAACGAACAACCATCAACCATCAACTTATTTTTATTAATCCTGTAAAATCACCACATGATTAAAATCGTTTTCGCATTACTGGTATCTATTATTTTCGCCACTTCTTTATTTGCACAATCCCCTGCCCAGCAGGAGTTGGAAAAACAGCGCCAGCAATTGAAAAGGGAAATTGAACAAACCCAACAATTGCTGGATAAAAATAAAAAAACCACCAAAGAAAGTATCGGCCAACTGGCGCTTATTAACCGCAAGCTGAATCTACAGGGTAATGTTATCGAGAACATCAGCAAGGACATTAATTTATTGGATATTACAATTTATAAATCTCAAAAAGATGTAAACAAGCTGCAGCTTTTATTGGATACCCTCAAACAGGAATATGCAAAGAGTATGGTATATGCTTACAAAAACCGGAGCAATTCCGATTTTTTAAATTTCATCTTTTCCGCATCAAGTTTTAACGATGCCATTAAACGTATTACCTATTTAAAGAGCTACAGGAATTACCGCGAAATGCAGGGTGAAAATATTTTGCGTACCCAATTGCTTTTAAAAGAGCGTATTGATGAACTAAGTGGTAATAAGAAAAAGAAAAGCGTGGTATTGCAAACTCAGAGCAGGGAATTGTCCGTGATGGAATCGCAACAGGAGGAAAAAAAACAATTGGTATCCAAATTAAAAGCACAGGGCAAGGAACTGAACAACCAAATTGCGGCCAAGAAAAAGCAAATGCAAAAAGTAAGCAATGCCATTGCCGCGGCTATCAGGAGGGCGCAGGATTTAGCAAGGAGAGAAGCATTGGCAAAGGCTAAGGAAGACAGATTAAAGCGTGACGCGGAAGCCAAAAAAAATATTGCGGAAAATAAAACGAGCGCTAACCCTGTAACAAAGCCTGTAAATTCGAGGCCTGTTAAAAGTATAACCACTCCAAGTGTATTATTGGGAAGTGATGCCGATGTAAAATTGAATGCGAATTTTATAAGTAACCGCGGCTCCTTACCATGGCCCGTTGAAAAAGGCTACATGATCATGCGCTTTGGCCCCCAAAAATTGGAAATTGGAGTTACCGTTGATAATCCGGGGATAACTATCGGAAGTGATATCGGAACCCCTGTAAAAGCTTTATTTGACGGGGAGGTGGCTTCCGTAACCAATATAGACAATATGCAGTTAGTGGTTCTCAAACACGGAGCTTATTTTACAACCTATAGTAATTTATCCGGCGTTAATTTATCACGTGGACAAAGCATCCATACTGGCCAGGTGTTAGGCAGGGTGGCAGCCAATGATGAAGGAGCAGGATCAATTGACCTGATCATTAGTAATGAAAAAAGTAATTTGAACCCTGAAAGCTGGCTGAGGCGCCGTTAATTATCAAATCAACCGGTGGTATAATTCTTCATATTGAGGAACGATATTTTCAATATCAAACCTTTTAGCCTGCGCCAGGGCATTTGCTTTAAAACGGTCATGAGTTTCTTTATCCTTTAAAATGAGTAATGCGTTTTTACTCATATCTTCCACATCGCCCACATTACTCATATAGCCACAATAACCATTGATTATTATTTCGGGCAACCCTCCTGCATTAGTGGATATTACAGGTACTTCCGCAGCCATCGCTTCAAGCGCCGCCAATCCAAAACTTTCATATTCGCTGGTGAGTAAAAACAAATCGGCAATCGGCAATATTTCTTCCATTTGTTCCTGTTTTCCTAAAAATTTAATCGCATCACAGGCATTGCTGTGCCTTGCTGCATCCTCAATTGGCGTACGTTCTGGCCCATCACCCAATAATAATAATTTGCCGGGCATTTTTTCGTTGATCAGCAAAAATGCTTTTACTACATCGTCCACTCTTTTAAGCTTGCGAAAATTACTGGCATGCACGATTATTTTTTCTCCATTCGGTGCGATTAATTTTTTAAAAGCATCAACAGGCCGTTTATTAAAACGCTTTACATCTACGAAGTTGTGAATAACCTCGATATCCTTTTTGATGTCGAAGTTTTTATAGGTTTCTTCTTTCAGGTTATCTGATACGGCCGTAAGGATATCACTTTCATTCATTGAAAAAGTTACTACCGGGCGGTAGGTTTTATCCCTGCCTACCAGTGTGATATCCGTGCCATGCAAAGTGGTAATTACCGGGAGGTGTTTTCCTTCTTTGGCTAATATTTGCTTGGCCATATAGGCGGCTGCGGCATGGGGGATGGCATAATGTACATGCAGTAACTGGATGTTATGGTTGGTTATTACGTCCACCATTGTACTGGCTAACGCTGTTTCATAAGGTGGATAATCAAACAGCGGATAAGTGGGTACCCTTACTTCGTGATAATATATGTTGGCATGAAACCCGCTTAGCCGTACCGGTTGCTGGTAGGTAATGAAATGTATGCTGTGGCCCTTATCCGCCAATGCTTTTCCTAATTCGGTAGCCAATACCCCACTACCACCAAAAGTAGGATAGCACACGATCGCAATATTCATAAGTTATATTTAAAAAGAAAGTTTTTTCTAAAACCGGGTGCAATTTACTGTTTATTTACGGGTGTTTACCAAATTGTCGCTTTACTATAAAGCCCGTGGCCGGTGAAACACCGGTCACGGCGGGGCTACCCCTGTCTGGTGTCACACCAGCCAGCGACAATTTGGAATGCACCCTCTTCCTTTCATGTATTACATTTAAATCGGTAAGTTTGTTAACTTGAAAATAATTATGATTAAAAAAATTGTATCCGTAGTTTTCGCCGGTTTATTTTCTTTTGGCGCTGTTGCACAAAAAGAAGATTCCATAGCCATCAAAAAAATAGCGGATGAAGTATTGATCAATGGAAAGGCTTATGATAATCTCCGGTACCTCTGTAAAAAGATAGGCCCAAGACTGAGTGGCTCTCCGCAGGCCCAAAAAGCAATACACGCAACCGCCAGGATGCTGAGAGATGCCGGGGCGGACACAGTTTACCTGCAGCCATGCATGGTACCTCATTGGGTAAGGGGTGAAAAGGAAGTGGGCTATATAAAGATGGCGAATGGAACAAAGTATAACCTTAATCTTTGTGCGTTGGGGAATTCTGAAGGAACAGGAAAAAAGGGGATCAGCGCCCCGGTAATTGAAGTGAAAAGTTTTGCGGAATTGGAGCAATTAGGCGGGGCTGTTATCAAAGGGAAAATCGTTTTCTTTAATTTCAAAATGAACCCGGCTTATATTACCACATTCAGCGCCTATGGCGAGAGTGGAACAGCCCGCAGGGCCGGCCCGTCAAAGGCCGCCCAATATGGCGCTATTGGCGTATTGGTGCGTTCCCTGGCCAGTAACCCCGATGATTTTCCTCATACGGGCGCTACGCAATACAATGATTCATTTCCAAAAATACCGGCGGTAGCCATTAGTACAAATAATGCGGAATGGCTGAGCAGGGAGCTAAGAAAGAAAATGCCCCTGACTGCATATATCAGGAATACCAGTACAATGCTGCCGGATGCACCATCGTACAATGTAGTGGGTGAAATGAAAGGCACTGAATTTCCGGGGGAAATAATTACAGTAGGTGGCCATTTGGATAGCTGGGATTTAGCGGAGGGTGCACAGGACGACGGCGCCGGTTGTGTGCAAAGTATTGAAGTATTGAGGGCATTGAAGGCTACCGGTGTACGGCCTAAACGGACTATACGGGCGGTAATGTTTATGAATGAAGAAAATGGCGGTCGCGGTGCGAAAAAATATCTTGAACTTGCCAAATTAAATAATGAAAAACATGTTTTTGGTTTGGAAAGCGATGCAGGGGGATTTACGCCCCGCGGATTTTCCCTTGACATGAATGCGGATCAAATTGAAAAGATGCGGCAATGGAAAAGTTTGTTTTATGAGTATGGCGTTTACGATTTTTCCCCCGGTGGAAGTGGTGCGGATATTAGCCCTTTAAAAGAAATAGGGGCCGCATTGGCGGGCCTGCGGCCGGATAGCCAGCGTTACTTTGATGTACACCATGCAGCTACGGATGTTTTTGAAATTGTTAGCAGGAGGGAGCTGCATTTGGGCGCATTGAATATGGCGGCCCTGATTTATTTAATAGACAAATACGGATTATAATTAACTTGCAAATAAAAATTTATGGATGAAAATAAATTTCTTAATACGCCCCCCAAAAAAAAGAATGGGTTTAAAAAATTCATGGGTTGGCTGGTATTGATACTCTTATTAATCGGGGGGGTCATTTTTTGGTGGAAATATTTTTATGTATTTGGCGAAGGGGTAAAATCAGGGGAATTGAATTACCTCGTGAAAAAAGGGAATATTTTTAAAACATACGAAGGAAAACTGATACAGTCGGGGCTTCGTTCAAAGGCCATTGGAAGCGTTCAATCTTACGAATTTGAATTTTCAGTTACCAATGATAGTATCGCCAATGTATTAATGAATAACAGCGGTAATTATTTTGATTTGCATTATAAAGAATATAAAAACACGGTTCCCTGGAGAGGATATAGTGTTTTTGTTGTTGACAAAATAATCGGTACCAAAATGATTGACCGGTAAAGCCGTGCCCTTCCGGCAAAACAATGCGCTGGAGTAAAAATAAATTGCAAGGTTCAGCGCTCCTGACTTGTCGCAAACTGAAATCCATGTTTTCCCGAAATAACCGGGATGATACTATTTAATTTTTTTTGTCCAGGCAACTGGGCCCTGAATAAGCATCGTTGCGTTGATAATCCCGATAGAGAAGCGTATCGGCCCTTCTATACAACCATTTTTTTTGCCCGGGCTAAGAAGCTATGTGGAGCTTCGTTGCATCGCCCTCTTGTACTGAATACCATTGGGGAACTTTAATTGCGTTTTGTTAACCCATTCATAAATTCATCACTCCCGGCCTGACTTCAAATCAAAATCATCGCTTTATATTATTTTCCGGAAAAACCCGCTGGTTACAGGATTGAATTTCCTGGTATATTAATATTCAACCCCATTCGGGGTTGAGGCCATCACAATTTCAATTTACCATGGGGTTTCACCCACGGCTATTTTAATTCAATCCGCTTACCAGCGGATTATGTCATGCAACTTTAATAACGTTATAATGAACCGCCCGGTATAACGCAATTAAAGATCCCCAATGGTATTCAGTACAAGAGGGCGATGCAACGATGATGCCATGAAATACTTCTGCCCGGACAAAAAAGATAATAAACATGTATTTTAAACTACGAAAGGAATGAAGTTTTGAAATCGGGTTTGCATTGAAGTGATTAACCCGATAGCTGGTTCCAAAAACGAATATCCCGATACCTTACCCGGCAATTAATAAAAATATTACCGGCTTTTTATGAAAGTCGGTTATTTCTTTTTTCCAACCGGCTACGGTTTTAGTTTTCACGTACTCGTTGGTACCCGTTAGTCCGGCAGCTATACAAATTTTTGTAGTGGGTTTACAGGTCTTCAATAAAGTTTCTATCAGTTGATTATTCCGGTAAGGCGTTTCAATAAATATTTGCGTGCTGTGCTTTTGCAGGGATGTGATTTCCATTTCTTTCACTGCCTTCGCACGTTCCGTGATATCTATTGGCAGGTATCCCACAAATTCAAACTGCTGCCCGTTCATGCCGCTGGCCATTAATGCCAGCAGTATAGAACTTGGGCCAACCAAAGGTTTCACGGTTACATTCAATTGCTGCGCCAGTTCAATCAGTATTTGTCCCGGATCGGCAATGCCCGGGCAACCTGCTTCACTAATGATGGCGATGTTTTTACCTTCTTTTATCTTCTGCCGGAAAATATTCTTTTGTTCTTCTTCCGCCTTGTGAATGGTAAACCATTCATACTCATCAATGACTATTTCCTTGCAGATGCTTTTTAAAAAACGTCTTGTCGTGCGTTCATTCTCCGCGAAAATTACCTGGCAATCTTTCACTGCGTCAATGATGTACGTTGGTATGGTATGGGTTGCCAACTCATCCAATACGGAAGGAACTAAATATACTTTGCTCATAAGAAGGTTTAGGGTTTAGGGTGTTTTTGGTTGGTGGTTGATCGTTGTTGGTTGTTGGTTGATCGTTGATCGTTGTTGGTT
>JANOTW010000140.1:0-3858 GCA_031416575.1 Ferruginibacter sp. | reverse complement strand
ATCAAATTTGTAGTACACAAACCGCCACCCAACTAAATTGAAATTCTTGCTATTGCTGAACTTGGTTATGGTTAGCTGCAATGTGGGTTAACTAAATGATATTGCCCTTTTGGAACATCCCGATTTTTCGGGAAAGCCTGTCCCGATTCATCGGGAGGGCCGGGGGCAAAACAGGGTCTTCAAATTATGCCTCCCCTTAAAAAACAGTTCGTCCTTTGAAAATAAATGACCTGTAAATTTTACCTCCCGATGCATCAGGATTATTAGCGAAACATCAGCCCCGGTTAATTTGGGTACTCTTGTACTTTTGTGCATATTTGGGCTTTTGCCGGCTTCGAATTGAAGAGTTTTTATCATTACGGGTTTTTAACCTTATTAAAATTTACATTTGTAATGCAAAAGCTGAAGTAGCTTATAAATAATAAAAATATGATACGTACAATCATAACTCCGCAGGAACAAAACATTTCCATAAAAGTGCCGCAAAATTATGTAGGCAAACAAATAGAAGTCTTATTATATGCAGTTGACGAATTGACAGAAGAAGAAAAAACAATTAAGCCAAATAATGCTTCAAAATACAAAGGCATATTTTCCAAAGAAGAAGGTGAAAAATTTAATCAATACATAAACCTGGCCAGAAGCGAATGGGACAGAAATTTTTAATTGATACCAATATTATTATTGATTACACATCCAATTTATTTGATGATATAGGAAGTGCGTTTGTAGAAAATATTTTTAATACGGATTTTAATATATCAGTTATTGTAAAAATTGAAGCGCTTGGTTACAATGATGTACCCGCTAAAATACGATTACTGGAAGATTTTATAGCTACTTCAACTCTTTATCCCTTAGATGATATCGTTACGCAAAAAACGATTGCTCTAAGAAGAATAAAAAAAATAAAATTAGGTGATGCCATTATAGCTGCTACCGCATTGGTTTACAACCTAACCCTTCTTACCCGTAATATGAACGATTTTAAAAACATTGATGGGCTTGCTGTTATTAATCCTCATGCGCTTTAAATAAAAGCCCCCAGGCTTTCTATTTTGGAAAGTACGCCCCGGTTATTTCAAGTACATCACTTTTTAATTTGCTAATTTTATATACTTTACAAGATACCAACCTGCTTCAACTTCTCCTCAATCCTGATCCATTTGACGTATTTTTATATCTCATGATTGAAAATAAATCAGCTCCTCTTCGAAATTAATATAAGGGTATTGCTTATTTAATTGAATAACTTTCGCCAGGTTGGTTTGCAAAAAATTTTTGTGTTGTTCGGATCCCGGATGGAATGGTTTGTGATTCTTTGCCGCATTGACGCTATTTATTTCTTTCATCAGCTTGTGCGTAGGTTCATCAATACAGGTTGCAACAAATTTTTCCCACACATAATTGGTAGCCGCATAATTCGGATGTACCATATCTTCCGCGTAAAAACGATAATCCCTTAAATCATCCATCACCAATTCGTAGGCTGGAAAATAAAATATATTTTCATTGGCATCCGTTAATTGATGCACCGCCTGTATCAATGTTGATTTGCTGCGGTTGTTTTCTACAAACCCATCCCTTAAATGGCGTACCGGGCTGATGGTGAAAATTATTTTAACTGTTGGATTAACCGCAAAAAGATTATCGAGCATATTTTTAAAAGTTGTCACCACTTCCTGCACGCTTAATAATCTTTTGTGAAATTTATCCGTAGGTACTTTGTGGCAATTGGCAACTACTTCGCTGTTGCCCAGTTCATATACAAATGCTGACCCTACAGTTATAAATACCCAATCGGCTTTTATAATAAAATCATTCGCTGCCTGCTGTGATTGATTGATGCCGCGTAAACATTCCTCTTTATCGGGATGTGAAAAACGGCTATGATGCCCCCAACTGTTCCAGCATTCATTTTGATAAAACAGATCCGCTTCCGCGTATCGTTTATTTAAAGTATATGAAGTAACTGATTTGGAAATGCTGATGGGATTGAATAAAATTCCATTGGGATTTTCCAGCACGGCAAATTTGTGCTGCTTTAGCTTAGTGCCGATATTTTCCGTAAAGCAGGAACCAATCAACAATAACTTGTGTTGATGATGAATGGTTGTTGAAAACGGCCTGGGAGTAAATTCTAAATGAAAGTTCATGTTTTTTTTTGCCACTAATACACGAAATTACACGAATGTTTTTAAATAGGTTGATTAGGAAAATTAGCCGGTATTTATAAAGAAAAGGAAAAACAAAAGTATTTAGTAATAACCGCAGGTGTGAACAAAACTTTAATTAAAAATAAAAAACAATAAAACAATGAAAAAGCTGGTATTGATGATCGCGGTAGTTTGTATGATCAGTTCATTCTCCCAAAAAGAAATTACCTGGGTTGCAATTGGTGATTCCATCACTTATTTAAACGAACATGCAGATGAAACAGGCAACAGGATAACCAAAGGGTACATGGCACGGGTAACAGAAAAACTAACCTTCATACACTATACCAACCAGGGCCATAATGGCTGGACATCTGGCAATATAGCCAGCAACATTGACAAAATAGGGCTAACAAAAGCTGATGTGTATTCCGTCTTTCTCGGCACCAATGATTGGTGGCAGGGCCGGCCAATTGGTACACTGGCTGACTACCAAAACAATACCGGCATTAACACCCTGTTTGGATCTTTTCGTATTATTATCAACAAGCTGCGAAGCCTTAATAAGGATGCCAGGATCATTCTTATTACACCCATGCAGCGTGGAGATTTTGTATATATCGCAAATATGAAAAACAATGCATTTGGTTCATACAAAGACAAGAACGGGCAGTACCTTGCTCAATTTGCGGAAGCTATTAATACCATGGCCAGGTATGAACATTTTGAAGTAGTTGACCTTTACAATAAAAGTGGCATGAAACCCGGCAACCTTGTAAAGTACAAACGCTTAAAAGACCCGCAAACGGGTAATTATAAAAATTATTCATATCCATCTTTTATCGGTATTCCTTTTAACCCTGAAACGGATGAATACCCTTATCCCACCGATGCAATTAATATGACCTATGATGGCCTCCACCCGTCTGACAAAGGATTTGCAATCATAGCCAATATGCTGGTGAAGATCATGAAAAAATACTGATGTCATGGCTTGATTTGCTGTGATCGGATGTGGCATTGCTATTTCATTTTTCCGTGCCGAACTTTTGGAAGGTTGAGTATTTTGTTGAAACACCAAAAGAATATTGGGAACACTATCGGCCCGAATGACAAACATCTTTCTCTCTATTGAGTAATGAAGATGAGTTAGGGATAACCTTCACTGAATATCTCCCCCGCCATCCGGCTACATTCTCTTAAAGCTTCCATATCTAAATTATTGAGTAAGTTCAATTCATTGAAATAGGGTATCATCAATTCCGTATCCATATTGCCCACCAGTTCATCATCTGCCATCGGGCAACCTCCTATGCCTTTCAATGCCCCGTCAAAGCGGGTACATCCGGCCTCTAAAGCCGCATCTACTTTTGCTTTCCAGTTAGCGGCAGTAGAATGAAGGTGTACTCCGATCGTTGTATCAGCATAGGCAGGAATCAATTTACAAAGCAGGGAGTTAACCTGTTCCGGTGTAGCCAAGCCTACCGTGTCTGCCATTGAAATAATGCCAATATCCATCCGCGCCATTTTGTCTGCCCACTCCAATACAATGGCTTCGTTATATGCATCACCATAAGGGTTACCAAATCCCATTGATAGGTAGATCACCAATTCTTTCTGATTTTTGATACAAAGATTTTGCATCACTTCCACCATTTCCAAAGATGCTGCCAAAGTACTATTTGTATTTCGCCGCTGAAAA
>JANOTW010000139.1:0-1929 GCA_031416575.1 Ferruginibacter sp. | reverse complement strand
GGTTATTAGTATTATAACCGTTTTTCATGTAATCCATTAAAACTTGGTAATGCTGGTAATGACCCGATGAACCTGCTGCATTTTTTACATCCTGACCTATGTTGCTGTAATCAAATTTTTTATTATCAAGAAAATCTTTTGTACTTAGGTCAACATGTATAAATGATTCATGAAAAAATGTTCCCGCCTTTCCAAATGCTTCCCCAACTAAACCATCAGTTGTTTTTTCATAAAAATTAGAATTGACGGAAACAGTAAGCTGCCCTCTGCCGGCTTCATCTATTGTTCTTGTAGTTTCGCCGCCCTTATCCTTATCAAAAGATTTTGCATTGTAGTTTACATCAACACCTTGCTTACTATATTTACCTTCCTTGTTAAATGTATGCCCGCCAATAGTTTGCCCTTTAGCAGCATAGTTAGATAAAAATTTTCTGCCTGCTTTTGTTGCGGAAAAAGCATTAAATGATGAGTTTAAAAGTTTATTATCAGTAATAGATTTATCTACTCTAACCGTATCCCCCAATGGATCATTAAAAGATATTGGATTATTATTCATTGCAGAGTATAAACTCTGTGCATAGTCCGGTTTAGGGTCTATCTGCCACCATCTTCCTAACTGGGGGTCAAGCTGTCTAAAATGTGTATCATACATTTCTAAACCTGAACCATCACTAAATTCTTTTGATTGTAATTCAGAGCCTTTATTGTACTTGTATTTGTTCTCTAACTTCCCCGCCGCCTTTGAAGATATCCCCGCCATCGTCAACCCGAAAGGATAATAACTACCGCACCATTTTGGCTACACTTCAAAAATCTTCCCCAACGCCTGCAGCCAATCAAAGGACTTTTTTCTACCACCTAAAACTAATGGATTTTTTCTTTTCAATTGAAAGAAAAAAATTGAAGTTGCTGTTAAGGTTGAAGGGTTGGCAACAGCGCAAAAAATATATATGATTGCCCAGCATAAACTCATAGGTATAATGCTGCTTCCGGGCAATCGTATATATTTTTTGTGCAAGCCAAAGCCGCCGGCATTCTCTTTAAAGTATTAGGGACCTGCGGCGGCTGCGGCAGTTTTTAAAGCCCACTGTTCAATTTCATAAAGCCTGTCCGCTTCTTCATGGATAAAAAAAAATAAAAGAATATCCCGATGGCTATCGGGATGCCTTGCTGCCGCAGGCTTTGCTATTGACCGACTGGAAGGAGATAGCATAAAAACAGAAAGTGCCTGCACACCGATTTGGGAAGCGTTGGCTGTCCTGGCACGGCTCAACAAAAAAAAATAATTAGCATGGCTGTTTGGTGGGGCATTATTTTTTTTTGTTGGTGCGGTGTTGGCTACTTAACATAAAGTGCTTATAGGATTTTTTTGCGTTGGCATGTTTACATGGGCGTAGGAAAAAATTCCTATAAGGCCACTTTATGTTAATGTAGCTTCAGGCAGTTTTTTTTGGCTTGGCTTTTTGTTTGTGTGTCGGCTGCAGCTCTTCCCGATTTTTATCGGGATGTGCTGCAAGTGTGTTGGCTTACAAAAACCATGACAAAAAAAACTGGCTGCAACACCGCAGAAGGCTTGGGTAGCGTTGGGTCCTGTGCGTTGGCTCAAGCCTTAGCCGTGCCTGTGCGGTGGGTTGCTGCTTTGAGTTTAAAGCCTGTTACTTTCCCGATACGCCTTCGCTATCGGGATCTACGCTTTGCTACGACATTGGATGGTGCTGCTGTAATTCGTTTTGCAGATCATCCAGGTTGTTTGTTTGGTAACGTTCGGTACTGCTCACATATTTATGGCCAGCCATGTACTGCACCTGCCGTAAATTATTTTTCCGTAACCATTCTGTTATTACACTGCTTCGGATTTGCTTTGCACTTATCACTTTTGGATTGAGTTGTTTGAGTTGGTTAAACATATACTGTATCCGGTTGTTGATG
>JANOTW010000138.1:0-3813 GCA_031416575.1 Ferruginibacter sp. | reverse complement strand
CGAAACGAATAAAACACTAATCGCCATCCACAAATGCCAGCTTACCATCGCTTCATCATAATCATCACTGATGGATAACAAATATCCCGTGATGCAGGAAGCGGCTGATGTAATAATTCCACATAGCAAAACAATGGGGATAGCCGGTTGCAAAGCCTTGTATTTTTCTTTACGCGAAAGCCATTGAAGCAATAAGGCGATCAATAAAATACCGATGGGCAAATGCACCAGCAGGGGATGAAAATGGCCGATGAATTCCGTGATGGATAAAAGATTCAATTGCTGAATTATTTTTTATTGAATGATTTTGTAACAGGCATTTGTTATAAATTAAGTAGCTGTTATTTTTATTTTGATCCCAGCGAACGCCACAATTTTATTGTTGAACGAGCTGGGGCATTTAATGGCATCATCGTTGTGTTATGTTAATCCCGAACATCGGGGCTCTTCTATACAACCATACTTTTTGTCCGGGCCAGGAAGCTATGTGGAACATCGTTGCATCGCCCTCTTGTACCGAATACCATTGGGGAACTTTAATTGCGTAGTTTGTTCCGGTGCGTAATGCCTCACAGGTTTTCAAAACCTGTGAGGCATTTATACCCTCTTTTCTGTGCCACCTGCCATTGGAAATCTTTTCCCATGTAGAATACATAAGAAAATACCGCTCTGGTATTCTTGGAAAGTAATAAAACGCCCGGTTGATATTTTCCATAAGTTCAGGCGTCAAGGTATCTTTTTTTAAACAGGTGCATCATATAAACATTGATGGCCCATTGATCTGCCAGTGGCTGCCGGGTGTATGGCAGGGTGGGCATATAATCAGGAGGGCCAAATTCCGTGAGCACTGTCAACACCTCGCCTTTTTGTTTTTTCAAGGCAACTATTTTATCCCACCATTTAAAATGCGCCTCTACCGCAGCCTTCCACTCGGGCGCCCTGGGGTCGTTTACCTGCGGCCCTTCCGGGTGGCCGATACGTGCATGGATATGATCCGCATGTTGTATGGCAAGGTCAAGCGTACCGGGCTGGTCCTGTAATAAACTTTCACTCACATTGCACCAGTGCGACACATCAAAAGTGATCCTGATGCCTGGAATTGTTTCCAGGAATTTTTTGGCTACGGGCGCCGCAAACAACATCCTGGAGCGATGCGTTTCATGATAAATTTTTATGCCTGAACTTTTTGATAAACCAATCGTGTAATCAACAATCTTCTTATTGTCGTCATAACTAAAATAATCCTTGCCGGAGTGGCAATTAACGTACAGCGGTGTTTGTATTTTGTTGGCCACGGCGGCTTCGATCATTTTTTTGAAGCTATTGAAATTATCATTGAAATTGCTTTCATGCCCTGCTGCCAGGAAGCCAACTTCCAGGCTATATTTTTTCAGGGCGGTAAATAATTCGTCCTGATCCTTTTTTTCCATTGGCCACCATATCTCAATTCCATTATAGCCTTCCTGTTTTACTTTGGCGCAGTACTCATCGAGTGTACCCTGGAAACCCCAGTTGGTTGCCAGTATTTTTAATTCAAAATTTGTATCCATATTTTTAATGGTTTGGGGCTTTGCAAATACATCCAATGATGAAAGGAATAATGCGGTTGTCGCGGATGTGGTGGTGGTAATAAAATTTCTTCGCTTCAAGGTAAATGATTTATTGGTTTAATGAACAGGCGCTTGCTAATAAAACAATCCAATAATATATGCAGGTATCCTGAAATACATGGTGTTTTTTCATACCGCTAATATATTGATTTAAACGGGTGCATCCCAAATTCATCCTGCTCTAAAGCGCAACAAACGCAGCATACACCTTTTAACTTGGCAGAGTGGCAGTTTTTAATCTGGGCATTTAACCCTGCGTTTGACCTCACCCCCAGCCCCTCTCCAAAGGAGAGGGGAGCTTGACCCTAAAAATTCGCAGCCATTTTATATTGGCTGTCAGTGAGTTAACATTGGTGTATATATAATTGTCGCTGGCTGGTGGGGACACCAGCCAGGGCAAACAGTCCGCCTCGGTGGATGTCCTCACAAACCACAACCTCAGGGTTACTTACTAAATAAAAACAACTTTTATGCAGCAGGCTTCGGCTGTTGGCCATACTTCGGCAGGTCCGGTACTCACAACAGCAGCGTACATGGATAGGAGCGAATTCTATAAAGGTTGCACCGTTTTAGAAATGTATAAACTTTAGGGTGGTGTTGCTTTAATTTATAACGCAATTAAAGTTCCCCAATGGTATTCAGTACAAGAGTGCGACGCAACGATGTTTAATTGAAATACTTCTGCCCGGACAACAAAAAAAAATATTGTTGTATAGAAGAGTCTTGATGTTTCGAATTAACTTGACACAACGATGTTTAATAGCAGCACTTCGGCCCGGACAATAAAAATCGCAACTCAATTTTTGAAAGCACAAACATTCAATATTCAGCATTCAATATCAATTCCAATTATCCATTATCCAATTATCCATTATCAATTATCAATTAAGCAATAATCTCATTGATCACTTTCCCTCTTGTATCAGTCAAACGGAACGGCCTTCCCTGGAATTCATAGATCAGTTTTTCGTGGTCAAAACCAAGCTGGTTAAGGATGGTGGCCTGTATGTCGAAAGGCTCAACTTTGCCACTGATGGCGCTGTAGCCTATCTCATCCGTTTCGCCATGACTGAACCCTTTTTTTATACCGCCACCCGCCATCCATATAGTAAAGGCTTCCGTGTGATGGTCCCTGCCTTTAAATGGATTTTGTTTGCCTTCCCGGTTTTCCATCATGGGCGTTCTGCCAAATTCCCCGCCCCATACTACTAATGTTTCTTCCAGTAATCCCCGTTGTTTAAGGTCAAGTAGCAGGGCGGTGATGGGTTTGTCAATCTCCCTGCATTTGTTGATGAACCCGATATCAATGGCAAGGCTTTCATCTGTTCCATGGCTATCCCAGCCCCAATCGAACAACTGCACGAAGCGCACTCCTTTCTCCACTAACTTTCTTGCCAGCAACACATTATTGGCAAAGCATGCTTCTCCCGGTTTTGTGCCATACATTTCATGGATGTACGCCGGCTCTCCATTAATGTTCATTACCTCCGGCGCCGATATCTGCATCTTATACGCCATTTCGTACTGGGAGATGCGGGACAAGATTTCAGGATCGTTGTAGGTTTTATATTCCTGCCCGTTTACTTCATTAATGGCATCAATGGACGCCTTGCGAAGGTCCCTGCCCATACCATCCGGGTCTTTGATAAATAAAACGGGATCACCTTCGCTCCGGCATTGCACGCCCTGGTACACACTTGGCAAAAAGCCGCTGCCCCACACGCTTTTACCGGCATCCGGATTTTTTCCGCCACTGGTTAATACCACAAAGCCGGGCAGGTTTTGATTCTCCGTGCCCAACCCGTAAGTAGCCCAGGAACCCAGGCTTGGCCTCCCTAATCTTGCGGAACCTGTATGCACCATCAACTGAGCAGGGCCATGATTGAACTGGTCGGTGGTAACAGCTTTTAAAAAACTAATTTCATCTACAATGGTGGCAAGGTGCGGCATGTGTTCACTAACATAAGCGCCCGATGCCCCATACCTTTCAAATTTTGCCTGGGGCCCCAGCATCTTAGGCACACCCCTGATAAATGCAAAACGCTTTCCTTCCAGTAAGGAGGGAGGGCAATCCTGCCCGTCCATTTTCATCAGTTCGGGCTTGTAATCAAAAAGCTCCAGTTGCGATGGCGCCCCGGCCATGTGCAGGTAAATCACACTCTTCGCCTTGCCTGCAAAATGAGGTAATTTGGGCATCAGCGGA
>JANOTW010000137.1:0-7315 GCA_031416575.1 Ferruginibacter sp. | reverse complement strand
GAACGCATAATTTAAGACCCTGTTTTGCCCCCGGTCCGCTGGTTAGCGGAGAGGCCTTCTGCCAGTTCATTAACTGCACCTGATGAACCGCCCAGTATAACGTAATTAAAGTTCCTCAATGGTATTCAGTAGAAGAGGGCGATGCAACGATGTTGAGAAATGAAATATAGCTTGGACAAAAAACTGTATTGCGAAATCCCGATTTTTATCGGGCATGCCATGAAAAACTTCTGCCGGGTAACAAAGTATAGCGAAAATTTAAAACGCCCCCTACAATAACACCTGCTTTTTTAGTTAATTTTGTAGTAATTTAAAATTTATGCAATTGTATTGTGAATCAATGACGGAATACAAACGTCTAAAGACCCGGGAAGTTAAAATCGGTAACCTGTTGTTGGGTAATAATCATCCTGTGCGGGTGCAAACAATGACCACTACCGACACGATGGATACCCTTGCTACCGTAGAGCAAACCATTCGTTGTATTGAAGCAGGGGCAGAGCTGGTCCGCATTACCGCCCCATCTAAACGGGAAGCGGAAAATTTGTTGAATATAAAAAATGAATTGAACCGCCGCGGATATTTCGTGCCACTGGTAGCTGATATTCATTTTACGCCCAATGCGGCTGAAATAGCCGCTACCATAGTGGAGAAAGTAAGGATAAACCCTGGCAATTACGTTGACAAGAAAAAATTCGAGCAAATAGATTATACCGATGCGGAATATGGCGAAGAGATTGAAAGGATCAGGGAGCGGTTTACGCCTTTGGTGAGGATCTGCAAGCAGTATGGCACCGCCATGCGCATTGGCACCAATCATGGATCATTAAGCGACCGGATCATGAGCCGCTATGGTGATACCGCGATGGGTATGGTGGAAAGTGCGATGGAGTTTTTACGTATCGCACGCAGTGAGGATTATCACAATATCATGTTGAGCATGAAAAGCAGCAACCCGCTGGTGATGGTGCAGGCGTACAGGTTATTGATCAATCACATGATGGATGAATTTGGCGAATGCTATCCTTTGCACTTAGGCGTTACCGAAGCCGGTGATGGTGAAGATGGAAGAATAAAATCCGCGATAGGAATTGGCGCTTTGCTGGAAGACGGAATTGGCGATACCATACGGGTAAGTTTAACCGAAGATCCTGAATTGGAAATCCCCGTATGCAGGGACCTGGTGAAGCGTTATAGGGAACAGCGGCTACACAAGCCTGATAGCCGGACAATTCCTTTGATTGGAACACTTCCTTATTCTCCTTTTGAATATAAAAAAAGAGAAACTTTCGCGGTAAGTAATATTGGCCATAAGTATATGCCGGTGGTGATTGCCGATTTAAGCAAAATAGAAAAAATTTCACCAACACATTTGCAAAGCGTTGGTTATACATATGATGCCGCTACTGATAAATGGGCAATCAGTGATATGGCCGCTGATTATATTTTTACCGGCAATCAGATACTTGATTTTGCATTGCCCGGTACGGTAAAGGTAATTGTATATCCTGCTACCTGGCAACTGGCAAATGATAAGGCCACCTATTTTCCCATATTTGAAGATAGCGGTTATGTTGATGCTGAATCAACATCGGACCAGCTCAACTTTGTGATGATTGATTGCTTTAGCGATAACACGACGATCAATGATTTTACTTATTTGGATGAACTGGCAAATGACCCCAAAGTGGTTCTCTGCCTCAGTTCGATGAATATGCTATCCATGCATGCGGTAAGGCGGATGATGATGGAACTAATGAACCGCGCTATTAAAAACCCTGTTATATTTATTACCGACAGTAATTGGCATACCGCTGATGAACACCTTATTCATTATGCAACGGAAACAGGCGCCTTGTTTTTAGAAGGAATGGGAGATGGGATTTGCCTGGGGATGTCATCAAATTCATACAATGATGTAACCAACATTGCTGTTAGCGGAAGAAATTATATTGCGAATGCTTCGGTAGAACAATTTATTAATAATACAGCCTTCTCTATTTTACAGGCCACCCGTACAAGGATTTCAAAAACTGAATATATAAGTTGCCCCAGTTGTGGCAGAACGCTTTTCGATCTGCAGGAAACCACGGCGAAAATCAGGAGTGTAACCAATCATTTAAAAGGCCTTAAAATCGCCATCATGGGTTGTATCGTAAATGGCCCCGGCGAAATGGCCGATGCGGATTTTGGTTATGTAGGAAGTGGTGTTGGTAAGATAACTTTATACCGTGGCAAGGAAGTGGTAAAGAGAAATATTGACAGCGCTATTGCCGTGGATGAACTGATTAATTTATTGAAGGAGAGTGAGGCTTGGGTGGATGCAAGTTAATGTAACTCATTTACTTTTTATCCACCTTTGTTAAAAATTAGTACTGGCGATAGTGTTTTTGATAAATGGGTTTACACTTCCATGAGGGGTCATTAATTTAAAAATAGATCCGATAGCTTACCAAAGAAAAAGCGGAAATGAGGTGAATAGTTATGTTTAGGTACTAATATTATTTCTTTTTTTCTAAAAGGCGACCGTAGTTTGTTGCCTTATTTTAATTAGGGTGCATCCCAAATTGTCGCTGGCTGGTGGGACACCGACCACTCTGAAAGGTGTAAGAAACAGAAATTATAATTTGACCTGCCATGGAGAAACTTTTCATTTTACTTTTTTCAATACAGAAACAGCCATCATGCCTCCAACATCGCGGTAGTCAATTAACTGTACTTCGCCGGTTTGTGCAAAGCGATAACGATTGCCGGTTATGCTTCCGGTTACTGTTAAGCCTGTTGCTCCCACATATTCAAAATTTACATCGGGAAAAATTTTTGTTGGAGTGTATTCAGAGGTAGGCTGAACATAATTATTATTAACTGATTGTTGAACATACTCAGTTCTTTTTTTTCCACAACATGACATGGCGTTTAATTTTTATCTTCAAAATAATCAGGTTTGTTATGATGATCCTTACCAAATACAGTGGCCTGTTCCAACAAGCAGGCTGCGCCTGAATAAGCCCACCATAAAAGCAGCATTTGCCACCAGGTTTGGCCCTGCCATATTCCAAAAGGTAATGCTACCCAAATGCTAAGACAATAAAAGCAGTCGAGCAGGCTTCCAAAGAAACCTGCTCCTGCTTTTTTTCGCAAACCAAAAATCAAATCAAAGGGCCCATCTTCTTTCGTAAACAAATGGGTTAAGCGCCAAACAACAAGTGCTATAATAATAAAAGATGAGTCCATAAACATTTTATTATTCAGGTCTTTCAATTCCTATCAACACTTCGTTTGTTGAATAATTTGGATTATGGTTTTCCCCATCGGTATGTCTAATATATCCATCAACCCGTATCCTGTATGCACAAAAATTCTGATCGGCTTCAAGCCAATTGTTTTCGGGACGTATAACCAGTTCAATATAATCTCCAGTTGAACCAGGTTCGTCAGGCGTGCCGCTAAAAAAGCAACTTACCAGATTTACAGAATCCGAATAGATTCTTCCAACTGAAGTTTGTCCTGCACTGGTAGGCAAAGCAGTTGTGTGTGGAACTGCAGGAGCTGGAACTGTACGGGTCAATGCAATATTTCCTATGGCACCTTTAGCTATTGTCAGTGCATATTGTCCCATAAATCCACTTGCTTGTTTTGCCCTGAAACGAATTGTAACAGGCACCCGCTCATCGCTAACCACATTTACGCCAGCAACTACTGTAAAAGGCAGCGTAAATAAAGCACAGTTTCCTAATGTTGTGCTTCCCAATTGAACATTCGGGTCAATATCAGCTTCTAACCAACGGTTATCGAAATACAGGTCAATAGTTTCATCCACTGAAACAATCTTATTACCGGCGGCATCATATCCCTCAATCCGGAATTGTATGGTTCCTTGCTGAGCTATAAACAATTTATCATTTACATAAATGGATGTACTAAGATCTGCCTTTTTGTTTGTAATAGCAATCCATTCATTGGCATTTACAGAATTTTCTACATTTTCATAACATGCCACATTGGGGGTTACTACTCCATCAAGTTCAATAGTCCTTATCCTTCTGATAGAAGTGGATACCGGAAGTGGATCAACACCATTGAACTTTGGTAAGCGGCTATCTTCTGTAACCAATTTCCATAGCGAAGCGGACTCAGATGGACGCTTGTATCTAACGGTATAAAATTTAATTACATCGTTTGACAGACAGGCTATCAGGTTTAATCTTCCCCGCCAGGCGGCACAAAGCAATGAGCTATTACTAATTTTACCAGTGCTGCCTAATATATTTCCATCGCCCCCTCTTGTACCTGTTGCGCCTGATATTACAAGCAGATCGCCAATATATTGAATAATACCCTGGCCGTTACATGCTTTTGGGCCTTTTGTACAAGGGAAACAAATATTAATACGTTTAAAGGTTGATACATTTGCATTTAACGCTGTTTCATGCAGTACTATACCTGTGTCAAAAGGATCAAGTAACTGGATGATTAGATCGGGCTTTGCCTGTACAAATATGTTTTCACCAACAGCCGCGTCACTATCAACTTCGCTGAGGTCGTCAAAATCGGTACGGTGAAAACGGAAAACATAGTTTCCAAAACTATCGGTAATTGCATAACCAAGCACCTGCCTGCCTCCTGTACCTGTATATGCGCCTCCTGCTTTTTCTGCTGTAGTACGGTCATATTCAATTATCCGTAGGATGGAAGAAGGTAAGGCTTCAGTGTGACAAGATAATCTTAGCTTATCTGTTAATCCTGCCAGCTTTACCCGGTCAATAAGTGAAGATGTATTTGAAACTGTAAATTTGCTAAATCTGGCAGAAGATATGGGAACGAACGTTTCTGCTCCCCATGATGCTTCCTTCTTTGTATCTTTTTGCCGGTCAGTTAGTTCTCTGCGAAATATTGTAGCCTCTTTACGTGGTAATAAATCATCATTTTGTAACGGCAGCATTAATGGCGTAAACGGAGGAGGACCGGGGAAAGGGAAAGGCGGTTTTATAGGCGCTTCAAATATTTTATCAGGATAAACCTTTTTGATATAATCTCTCAATACTGGGTACTGAAGCGCTTCTCTTAAAGCAACAGCCGAATCAATAACAAGATATCCGGGGAAGCATGGATTAAACCGGCAAAACCCTTTATAGCAAGACACATTTCCATAAGCGAAATAATCAGTAGCGCCGCTGGCAGCTACAGGATTACAGTGAATTATAAGGTCATCGAAATCCTTATCCGGAGTTGCTGTTGCATCATCGGAATGAATATTGAACCCTGAGGACGCTGATGATGGGAACTGAATTTTTTCTGTGGAGTTCAGCCAGGTACTTCCTGCTTTGCTTTGAATAGTAATATTCCAATCGGCACCGGTTACAGAAACAATAGGAGAACCAACAACACCCGGGTGTGTGCCATTTCCGGTAGCCGCACCGGTAATGATGAGGCGCTGGTCTCGTGCTGCATTTTTTTGAGTTACCTGGATGTTCCAGGAACCTTGCATTAAAATAGCCATAGTAGTAAAGTTTTAATAGTTAAAAAAAATAAAATGAATAGGATCGAAATAAATTAAATTGTTTACAAAATAGTTATTGATTAAACTCGTGTTGTGTCATATTTCTTTTGCTTTAAGTGATTTTTACAGCAGTTTTCAATCGGGTATAGAAAAAATTGTCATTCTTCTTCAGTAGCTGAAACCGGGCAGCACCTGTATTCCTGCGATTTTTCAAGCAACTCTATTTGCTTACGCAAAAGGTCATTTTCCAGTTGCATTCTTTCTTTTAATACCGGTTCACATACATCACAATCATCCAGGCAACCTTTTACAATAATGCCGGGTGTAGGCAACGAAAATTCCATTTCAAAATCAATAACAAGTTTTGTTGCTTTTGATGGGTTGCCAGCCTGGTCGAGCAGGTTTTTTGCCACCAGTTGTTCATCCACTTCTTTCAATGCGGTTTTCCTGGTTGGGTCATCTAAAGGAATTCCAAAATTTTGATTGGAGATAAATATGGGCCTGGTTAAATTTTGATTTGTACTTAAAAGTGAAGCGGTATCAAAATTTGCAGTGGCTCCCATACCGGCAGCAACAGTGGCTCTTTTTAAAGTGGCTGTTGCCGGAATATCCTGTGGCACCAACGCTATCGGCAATTTTGCGGCAGCAGGTTGCAATACACCACCAATGGGGGCATTGTCATCCAAAACCCTTCTTTCAATTGAGACCAATTCAAATTTTATTTTTTGTTTTTTATTAATGCGGTAAAACATATAGGTTACCGCATGGCATTTATTGTAATTGGTAAATTCACGGGAAGAAGCTTCAAAATGATCCTCCGACTCGCCCTGTATATGCGTACGGCTGCTTACTTCACCGATTGAAACCGAATGTGCTTTACGGGTAGCGCTTACTGCCTGGGAAGCTGAGCTTTGTACATGGCTTTTTTGCTGGTTTAAATAATCCGCGACAGAAGAACTGTTGTGATTGCCACTGGCATTGGTACTGGCGCTGGCGCTTAAGCTAAAA
Source organism: Ferruginibacter sp. (assembly GCA_031416575.1). GTDB lineage: Bacteria > Bacteroidota > Bacteroidia > Chitinophagales > Chitinophagaceae > Ferruginibacter. Next base: position 807 of record JANOTW010000137.1, on the reverse strand, counting down.
GGGTTTACACTTCCACCGGCATCTCCATGAAAATCCCAATGCCCTTCTGAAGAGCTTTCCGCATGCCCTGATTGTGCCGCGGATGCATCCGCCAGATATTTTTGGGTAGCAGTCATAAAATATTGTTCTTCTGAAATTTGCTCACTTCTATAGCTCAGTTTTGTTTCGCTGTCATAGCTAAAACGGCTCCTTCTATCTGTAGTGGCTAATCTCACTTTTTCGCCCGGTAAAAGCGTAGTGCTATAGGCGGGGTCTCCCAATGTGAGGCCAAGGGTACATCGGGAAAATTTGAAGTGAAGAATTACTTCAACATTCACCCTCCGGCGGTTATTGCCTGCAAGGCCGGTAGGATAGGTTAGTACCCTGCTGAAATTGATCACATCGCAGTGATCATCCTTTATCAAATCAGGGCAGCAGGGAATCGTTGCATCATTTTCGTTTGCCATAATCATGAGTTTTAATTTTTTAAAAAATGTTTAGTTTAGTGCATAGTAATACCATTCGAAAATTGTTTCGATTTTTTTAATGAAATGGTAATGTAAAAGAAAGTATAAGGGGTTCTTCTTAAGACTTAGGTTTGTTGAGTCTGGAGTATTAGGAGGGCATTAAATAATTAAAATCGGATGTAAACTTACAATTTAAATTTGCGATATGCAATACCCTAAAGTGGGTATTTTTATAAATTATCAATGAAACTCTTTTTTATCATTTATCTGTTAATTTTGATGTTCAGTTAATAGTAATAATTATGCAAACGGATTTTCTAATAATTGGCAGTGGTATAGCAGGCCTCACCTATGCTTTAAA
>JANOTW010000136.1:0-4909 GCA_031416575.1 Ferruginibacter sp. | reverse complement strand
TAGCCTAACCCGCCCTGGTATTTATTTTCACTTATTACATTTACCGGTTCCATACAGGCTGCACGCATGTCTTTCATGTGCACATATTCCATGTCGCGGTCAACCCGTAATTCGATGCGCACTTTTATTTTGTCACCAACTTTTAAAGTGGCGCCATCGGCAATGGCTTGTAATACCGGCCCCTTGTCCGTATTTTTTTCTACAAATAAATGCTTGCTTAATTTTAAAGGAGTGGCGGCAGTTGTTATTTTATCAAGGTCTTCAAAGTATTGCCAGTAAATAGCCCCCCATGCCCCCATGCCCCCGCTAACCAGCGTGGGGTTACTGGAGTTTGCTGAATTGATGGTTACTGATATATCGCCCATTTCCGGTTTCACTTTTTCCCCTTCAATTCTTTTTTTGAAATAGCCGGTGCCTGCCCCGGTTTTATCATCCGTGCTTTTGATAATGGCGCCGCCTAAATTGATTATGACTTCTTTTTCTTCATTTAATGTGAGATTCAAATCCCCCCGCTGGCCAGCGGGGTTGGCGGGGCTTATTAATAATGCATAGCAGGCTTCCGCTGTTGCTTTGGTCGTTTTCCAGTTTTGCGTTTGCTTTTGTTTTAACAACCATGTTTTCAAATCGTTAATTGTATTGGCGTTTTTATCAATATCGGTAAATGCCTCTATTAACATCGCCTGGCTTTCAATGGGGGCCTGGTGCCAGTAATACCCTCCGGTGGCCCATTCTTTCCAATACATACCCAGTTCTTCGCTGGTAATGGAATTTTCTTTCAATGACCGTATTATAGCTTTTGGGGTAGCTTCATCATTTGAGCGGTGCAATGCCAAAGCGATCATCGCCTGCATATATTTGCCATAGTTAAGCCAGTATTTTTTTGCCTGTCCCCGGAAATAGTCATACGCCGGTTGTGCTATTGCAGGGATGGCATACTCTTTGAAAAAACCCCGCATATACAGGTACTGGATTGCGGTGTAACCCGTATTATTATTTTTAAGGTCCGCCTTGTTTTTTACCAGGTTATCATATTCTTCTTTTATTTTTTTATCAAGATAAGGAACCGCTTTATCCGCCACCGGTTTTATTTTTTTATAATCATTTGCCGATAAGGCATTTAATTTTCGAAGATGCCCAATACCAGTCAGGATGTATTGGGTCATGTACCTGTCATCGGGCCCACCGCTGAACCAAACAAAACCTCCATTGGGGCCCTGCATTTCTTTTAGTTTATTGATCGCCTTGTCCGTTTCACTGCTCATCTTTACCATGTCAAATAATAAGGCGATATTTTTCTTTTGCTGGTTTTCATTTTGTGCATCTAATACCCAGGGTGTTTCCTGCAATAAAGCCGATTTTAATTCTTCGTTTTTTTGAAGGTTACTTAGCAATGCAGCAGTATCGCCGCCAGTCCCCTGTATGGGTGAAGCCCATTTTTCAAAAACTGCTTTAATTTTTGGTGTGGTATTGCTAATGTAAGTTGCCAGGGAGTTTGCATAATACCTGTTAAAAACCTGCTCTGCGCAATCATAAGGATATTCCATTAAATAGGGAAGGGCCTGCACCGCATACCATACCGGATTTGATGTGAACTCTACTGTGAGTGCATGATTGGCCAATGAGGTGCTGTTGCTGCTATTGAGTAATTTTGTAAATTTAAAATCCTTTTTATTGGTATTACGCAGGTTCAAAGGCATGGTTTCCGTTACCAGCATGCGGTTGGTTAAAATGGGTACGGCCATTTCTTCGCCGTCAGAGAAACCTCCGGCCCCTAAAGGAGAGTTATTCGAAGAGTTTACTGAAGTCGATTTTGCTATTATACGGTAAGTCATAGCCGAATTAAAGTTGAATGGGATTTCCATCGGAAATTTTACTGCTGCGCTTTGTCCTGCTGCTACGGTGAAGTATTGATTGGGAAAAACATTCTTAAACCAGCCATCTACGGGCTTGTTGGTGGCTGCATCCAGTAATTCCAATTGTGCCGTTCCTGTAATTTCGTTGTCGCTAAGGTTTACAATTTTAGCGCTAAATTCCATTCGGTCGCCTTCCCTCATAAACCGGGGTGCATTGGGCTGTACCATCAATGGTTTTTGCGTGATCACTTTTTTTTCCGAATAACCACTTGCCAGTTCTTTTGTATGGGCAAATGTCATCAGCTTCCATTGGGTCAAAGCTTCGGGGATCGTAAATTCAAATGATACATTTCCGTCGGCATCTGTTTTCAGATCAGGATAGAAGAAAGCTGTTTCATTGAAGTTTTTGCGGATTTGGATTGTATTGTTTTCCGGTGTTGGTTTTTTGTTTGCTGTTATTTTTGTAGAGTCGGCATTTATTTCTTCATCCTTTGCAATTTGTGGAGATGGTGATTTCAATGCCTTTGGTGAAATAGCAGCAACCCGTTCTTCTATAGCCATATCTGTAACTGATGCATTTGCTATGCTTGGTAGGCCTCTTATTTGAATATCCCGCGCCGAGCCAGGCATACCTGTAGGTACAAAACCTGATATTAATCGATCATAAGATTTCGGTTTTGCACTTACATATTCATAACTCCTTTTATTATATTCTTCCGAATTTACCGCACTAAATCCATTCTCATTCCAACTTAAGCTATTGGACAGCCATGGCCAGATATTCAATGTACTCCAGCTTTGTGGTTTAAACTGGTCCAGGCTTGCATCGTACATACTTACCAGCATTTCAGCAGCTATTTTTTCGCCTTTGGTACCGGTTATTTTCGCCGTCCATTTTTCTTTACTCCCCGGTAATATTTTATCCCTGAAGGTTTGATAGCTGATGCTTATATCTTTATTATTCCAGGGGATAGAAAAATTTTCCCCACCTTTATACACCCGGTTGTGTTTTACAAATACATAGCTCATCGCCATACCGCCCCGGTCACTTTCATTTACATTTATATCATTTTGATAAGGCTGATTGGGTTTAATGGATTGGTAAGTTGTATTGTTTGTTTTATCCATTTTGCTCAGGGTGTGTATCAGCCAAATATTTTCGAAACCGGTTTTGATGGAGTATTTAATTTTTTGACCGGGTTCCGTTTCTTTACGTTGCACTATTACAGTCACCGGGTCCTCTGTTACCGTATCACTTTTGCCTTTCTCTTCGCTTTGGATCAGAATAAATTTTTCCGCTTTCACTTCTTCTCCATATTTATCCCTGGTAGTAGCCACAATTTTATACCAGCCGGCATTCAATGAGTTTTTGCCCATTGCCAATTGCCCATTGCCCAATGCCCATTGCCCATTTTCATTTGTGGAGTCCGTTATATCCAAAACTTTTTCACCCAAAGGCCATTTGGTTTTTTGGTCTTCATCCTTATACGCGTCATAGGGAAAATATCCGTGGTATTCATCCTTACTCATTACAAACTGATCCGGCATTTCCCAATACCTTTCCCTGAAAATTTTATTGGGCGATTGCAGTTTATGGATGGTTACATTCACCTTAGCTTTTTCAAAAATATCATTGGTATTGACAGACCGGATCTTTAAATCTTTCAAACTGTCCGCATTTATTTTATCAGCTACATCAATATTCAATTGTATCGCCTGGTAAGCTACTGCAATGGAAGTTTCACCGCTTCTGGTTTCCCCGTTTATATCGGTAATGTCTGCATTCACTTCGTAATAAAATGTAGGCTGGTCTTTTTTATTAATGCTTTCATCCGGTAACGCTTTAAAGGTAATGTGGAATTCACCTTTGGCATCAGTTGTTGCAACTCCATTGGTAATTTCCATTTCATCAGCCGATCTGCCAGGTGGAAATATTTTGTGGCCATAACCACTATACATGCCATACCACCAGGGCTGGTAACGCACTTTACGAATTACCCGGTATTTTACTGAAGCGCCATCTATCGTATTGCCTGCATAAGCTTTTGCCACACCGGTTACTTTCACGCTGTCTAACAATCGGTAGGTGCCAATTGGTTTTAAAACCTCCACGAAAAACTTTGGCCGCTTGTATTCTTCCACATTAAAATAGTGCGTGGCATTGGTAGTTTCATCAAATAATGAAAACTGCCCGTTCAATACACCTTCGGGTAATTTGAATGAGCCATTATACGAACCATATTCATTCGTTACCAATTTGAGTTCACTTATTTTTTGACCGTTTACATCCTTCAAAACCAGGGTTGATTTGAATTGGGGCAAGATGGAAGTTTCCGCAGGCTTATTGCTCTTTTTCAAGACAATCCCTTTAAAATAAAGCGTTTGGCCGGGGCGGTAGATGGAACGGTCCGTAAACAAAAATGTAACCGGCTTTAGCTCCTGCTCATAACTGTTATAGTAGTTGCTGTAATTATTTTCATCCATGAACAGCTCATCATTTTTATTGATCAACTGCAACATAAAACTTCTATATTCCTTTTTTTCTTTCAGTTTAAAATATCCATTCTTATCCGTGGTGTAGTATTCCGCTTTTATATCCTCATTCTGACTGGTGATGTAATTGTATTTGGTTTCCCATACCGTTACCTGTGTGTTGGGCAATGGGTGGCCGTTTTCACGATGCAATACATTGTATTCATTGTTGCTGTTGGATACATAACTGATATTGCTTACATGGATCAACTGCCTGGCCAGTATATTTTTTTGCATTGAAAAATTTTCATCCAGGCTTGCCATGATAAAATACATACCATTGGGCATTGCATTTATCTTTATTTCAGTGGCATGGGGCTGGTAATCCTGCAGATCGGGTATTTGCACATTCCAGTTCCGGATAGATTTCAATGCGGTCATTCCTTTCCATAAGTTGTCATAATTGCGGCGGTCCAGTTTTTTTATATCTTCTTTGGAAGTTTTAATGATGCGGAAATAGATCGTCTTGGCGTTTTTGTATTTCACCAATGTTCTGAATGGCTGATTGGGTACATTTACTTTTT
>JANOTW010000135.1:0-3658 GCA_031416575.1 Ferruginibacter sp. | reverse complement strand
CCAGGAAATTCAACCCCATTCGGGGTTGTGCCTGATTTTGTCGTTCATTTCCCCGGGTTTCACCCGGGGCTATTCACATTTAACCCCGTTGGGGTTTTTCCAGAAAATAATATAAAGCGATGATTTTGATTTGAAGTCAGGCCGGGAGTCCTGAATTTATGAATGGGTTAACAAAACGCAATTAAAGTTCCCCAATGGTATTCAGTACACGAGGGCGACGCAACGATGCCTAATTGAAATACTTTTGCCCGGACAACAAAAAAATATGGTGGTATAGAAGGGCCCTGCCTGATTGCGCAGGCAGACAGCGAAGCAAGGATGCTCCCCATAGCTTCATAGCCCGGACAAAAAAAATAAAAACCAATACAGACGAAAATTTGAAATGCACCACCTGGTAAAAACAGGCAAATTCTTCCTGTTTTTTTATTTAACTTGCATGGTCTAACATTCCTTTTACCTGAACTATAAATTTTATAAAAATTTTTCAACCTTATTTATGCCTAAGCCACCAATATATAGTCAACAAATCGTGCTTGCCGATGATGATGATGATGATTGCTTTCTTTTTAAAGATGCATTGGAACAATTGCCCCTATCCGTTTCCGTTTCCCTTACAACAGTAAAAAATGGAGAAGCGCTGATGCAACTGCTCCATGAAAAAAACGGGCGATTGCCCGACGTTCTGTTTCTCGATCTCAACATGCCACGCAAGAATGGCATAGAATGTTTATTGGAAATAAAAAGCAACGAAAATTTAAAGCGGTTTCCCGTAATTATTTTCTCCACTTCCTTATCGCCGGAAGTAGTGGGCCAGGTTTATAAAAACGGCGCTCATTATTACATTCGCAAACCAAACGATTTTGCGCAACTTAAAAAATTGATTTATAAAGCGCTTACACTTACCGCACAAGCAGGCAATATACAACCGCCCATAGAAAAATTTGTACTGCCACCTGAAACTTTTTACAATGAAAATAAATAAAGGCCAGCCCCAAATAAATAAGCCACTCATTAAATCCCCCAACCTTTTCCCCGTTGTAGGTATTGGCGCATCAGCAGGCGGGCTGGATGCATTTAAAAGGCTGCTGAAAGCCATACCCGAAGATTCAGGAATGGCTTACGTGCTGGTGCAGCATTTAGACCCTACCCACGAAAGCATGTTGCCCGAACTGCTGCAAAAAGTTACCAGCATCCCCGTGTTGGAAATTTCCGATGATATTAAAGTTCTGCCCAATCATATTTACGTTATCCCCAGCAACAAAATGATGGTGGCGACGGATGGGGTGTTACTTCTTGTTGCCCGCCCGGTAAAAAATAAAAATGAACGCAACCTGCCCATTGACCTTTTCTTTACCTCGCTGGCGGAGGTTCACCAAAGCCATGCTATCGGGGTGGTGTTATCGGGCACGGCCAGCGATGGCACGCTCGGGTTGAAAGCCATTAAGGACCAGGGCGGCATCACCTTTGCGCAGGACGAAGAATCGGCAGCTTATGAAGGGATGCCCCGTAGTGCGGCACAGGCGGGTGTGGTTGACTTTATTCTTCCTCCTGAAAAAATACCGCAAAAGCTTTTGGAGATAACCAATATTACCAATGGCAACGGCGCGGATGAACACGATATACCCCTGAAGGATGAGGATGTGTTTAAACAAATAATTTCCATACTGCGCATCCGCAAGGGAACTGATTTTACTTATTACAAGCAAACCACCATACGCAGAAGGATACTGCGCAGGATGGCGCTTAACAAAACAGAAGAACCTGCCGACTATCTTAAATATTTAAGAGAAAAAAAACCGGAGCAAGATTTGTTATACCAGGACCTGTTAATTTCGGTAACCTCTTTTTTCCGCGACACTAAAAGCTTTGATAATTTATGCGAAACGGTTTTTCCGCTCATCGTAAAAAACAAAACAGCAGGTGAACCTGTACGGGTATGGGTAGCGGGTTGCAGCACAGGGCAGGAGGCTTACTCCATTGCCATGTGCTTTAAAGAATTTTTAGGCGACAACCAGGAAAGAATGCAAATATTCGCCACCGATATAAGCGAACCCGCTATTGCTAAAGCACGGGCAGCCATTTATGCGAAAAACGAAATGGATGGCGTAACACCGCAGCGCCTGCAGGAATTTTTTACCAAAACCAACGGCAGTTATCAGGTAAATAAACAGCTAAGGGATATGTGTGTATTTGCCACGCACAATTTTTTAAAAGACCCGCCTTTCGGCAAAATGGATTTTATAAGTTGCCGCAATGTGCTTATTTATATGGAACCTTACCTGCAAAAAAAGGCGCTTGCCACTTTTCATTACGCATTAAACAAAAAAGGATTTTTGCTACTCGGTAAATCAGAAACCATTAGCGGTGTACCCGGCCTTTTTGCTTCTGCCGCAAAAAACGATAAATTATTTAGCCGCAAAGATGTGCCCGGCAGGTTTATGCAAGTGGCAAGCCAGCGAAGCGAGCAAAATTTCAGCCGCACCGATGCCAGCCCCAGCACTGAACCCATCCGTACCGACTTTCAAAAAACGGCTGATGATATTATTCTCCGCAAATACACCCCTGCCGGTGTGGTAGTAAATGAGGCAATGGACATTGTGCATTTCAGGGGCCTCACTACCGCTTATTTAGAACAATCACCCGGCAAACCCAGTCATAATTTATTACAGATGGCAAAAAATGGTTTGGCTTTTGAGCTGCGCAACATTTTGCATAAAACAAAAAAAGACAAAGCCCCGGTAATAAAAGAAAATATTCCTTTGGAGGTAAACGGCAGCTTGCGCAATATTTCCATCGAAGCCATGCCGTTGCCCAACACCATAGAGCCGCATTATTTAATTCTCTTTCACGATAACAATACAATTGGCAATAAACAACCGGCAATCGGCAATAAGCAATCAGTAACCGGCAAAACAAAAAAGGATGATAAAGATTTACGCATACAGCAATTAGAGCAGGAGCTTGCGCAAACCCGTGAGGATATGCGCAGCATTACCGAAGAACAGGAGGCAGCCAACGAAGAATTGCAAAGCGCTAATGAGGAACTGTTGAGCGGCAGCGAAGAATTGCAGAGCCTGAACGAAGAATTGGAAACCGGCAAAGAAGAACTGCAAAGCACCAATGAAGAGCTAACCGTGGTAAACCAGGAAATGGTTAGCTTGAATGAACAGGTAACAGAGGCACGGAATTATTCAGAAAATATTGTGTCAAACGTTCGTGAACCGCTGCTGGTGCTGGATAAACACCTGCGGGTAAAAACAGCCAACAGCGCTTTTTATAAAACATTTCAGGTAAATGAACAGGATACGGAAGCTGTTTTAATTTATGACCTGGGCAACAAACAATGGAACATTCCGGCATTGCGAACACTGCTTGAAAAAATACTTCCTGAAAAACCAACATTTAATGATTTTGAAATAACGCATACCTTTTCAACCATTGGTGAGCGGATAATGCTGTTGAATGCCCGTGAGATATTAAACAAAAACAATTCAGAAAAATTAATTCTGCTGTCAATTGAAGATATTACGGAACGGAAAAAAGCACAGGAAGTATTAAGAAAAACTGGCGAATACTTACGGCAACTTGTAAAGGAATTACCTGCGGGAGTTTATTCCTGCGATGCGCAGGGGCATATAAACTTTTACAACGATGCCGC
>JANOTW010000134.1:0-10248 GCA_031416575.1 Ferruginibacter sp. | reverse complement strand
CCATGAAATTCTTCTGCCCGGACAAAAAAAAAGAATGGCTGTAGAGAAGGGTCCCGATGCGCTTCCCTATCGGGATAGACTGACCCGATACGCATACGCTATCGGGATTATCAACGCAACGATGTTGAGCATTGTCTCTATAGCCTGGACAAAAAACTGAATTGCGAAATCCCGATTTTTTCGGGAATGCGCATAGCTTCAATGCCAGGACAAAAAATCTTCTTCACGTTTTTATCCCTTGTGAAGTATAGTAGAAACTGTATAAAACCGTGCAATAGCCCGAAGGGGTAAAATTTGAATAGTCCTGGATGAAATCCAGGGTCACAATAGCATCAAAGTTTTACAACCCCGAAGTGGTTGAATATTATCATTGCACATTTTTATACTGTTTAGCGTATAACAGGCTAAACTGATAAAAACAGTTTAAAAAAAAGGCTGCTTCAGATGGTATCTCACACAAGCTAAAAAATTAATAAAACATAAATTACCATGGCTTATGGTTTACGCCTTTGTATGCTTAATACCTTTTGCTGTGGAAATAACCTGAAGCAGCCTGGCAAAATTTGTGACCAATTTATTTACTGCGCAAACTGAGATGCCACAGCGCTGTAGGCAATCTGTTCGCCTGCACCTGTAGCAGCTACCCTTATCCAGTATTTCCTGCCTGGTACCAGGTTGTTGAAAGTAAACTGGCTGCGTGTACTTGGGTTTGAAATCCATAGCGTATCCTCTGTAGGAGGTTCGGTACAAATTTCATGAAGATAGGCGTTAGCGCCTTTCACTTTTTTTACGGATGCCAACATTTGGCCGGCAGTAATACCATTACTTAAAGTAACATTACCAGGGTAGGTAATATAATTTGGGGCAGGTACTTTGGCCAGCGAATAGCCACTGCTGACTAATATCGCCTCATCACCATTCGCTATGTACATTACATACATGCCCAACTGGCTAAGCAGTAATTCCAGCTTCTGGCGGATGGCATTTTTGTTGGCCACATTAATACGGCCCAAACTTGCTGCGGCCACCAGGGCATCGCTGTACTTTTTTACAGCCACCTCCAGTTCCGCAAGGGTAGGAATGGGATTAGTAAAGGCAGGATTGTCCGTCATACTGGCAAGTATGAGCCCCGCTTTGGTTTCAAGGTTCGCATCGCTGTAAACTGAAAAGCTAATGTTTACTTTTGAGGTTCGCATAATTTTAAGATTTTAAAGTGAACCACTTTATAGTGGCGGGGATATAAACTTATTATTCAATCTTTTTATTATACGCATTTGCGTTATTCCCTTTTTTACCTTCATTTACCTCTATTAACCACTTGTATGGTTGCATCCAATGGAGACAAAAACATCCTAATAATTTAAAAAAAGGGCATTGGAAAAACATATAGCAGCATAATTCACCTTTAATGTGCCATAAGCTGCCCTGGAAGCGGCACAAGTTGCCTGTCAAATAGCAGAGGTTATTAGGGAAGAGACATCATTCGCCTGAGAAGTGGCACATATTGTCCAGAAAGTAGCATAAGTTGTTAGGTAAATGGCACATGTTGTTCGGAAAGGGGCACATGTTCTTCAGAAAGTACCATAAGTGGTTCGGGAAATACCACAAGTTGTCCGGGAAGTGACAAAATACGTTGACAAGTGCCACAATTTGTACGGGAAGTGGCACAAGTCATTCGGGAAATTGTATTATTATTCCACCGGAAAGTAATAAAAGCCGCTCGTTAAATGACACAATTTTCTATTCCCGGCAACGTCTCCCCAGGAGCCATAGCGTAGCCGGGGAGGGGACGTTGCGCTATTTCATTAGGAGTAGGAGAAAAATAAACCAACTTCATAAATTATTTGTTCCCGGCAACGTCTCCCCATGTGCCTTAGCATAGCCGGGGACGTTGCGCTCTTATAAATAAAAGGGCATCCCTAAAACCTGTGTTTTTGTTTTAACCTCACCTTTAATTCCTCTCCAATGGAGAGGATAAGGAAGGTTTTAGGGATGCCCTTGAGAAGAAGGTAAAAAGCCTGCCTGATTGCATCAGGCAGACAGGGTTGAATGATTTAATATCTTTTCTACTAAGGTTCGCCAAAAACGGATTGAAAGACGGCCCGGCTGAGTTGTTCAGGCAGGGTTTTACAAATTGTTTTCCCTCCTTTGGTATCGCAAAACTATTACCTTAACCAGCTCCTCAAAATAATCAGGCGTACCAGATCATTTTATATGCCCCTTATTTTAGCCTTATTTGTGCCAGGCAGCTAATTATCTAAAATTCAATTTGTACATTAATTTTTTATTATTAAAAAAATAAGCCGGGGCTTGCCTGGGAACCAAAAGTATTTTAGCATTAGTAGAAAGCAGCAAATTTTATCAGCACTGTTAAGAAGAATCCAGTACTTTTGCGCAAAAATAGCTTTTAAAAAAGGGTTTACCCTGGCGCTCAACCCGAATAATTTATTTGATACGTGCTAAAACCCTATTCATAATCTGTCTTTGCAGGCAGATTTATTGGTTTACGGAATAGCAGTAAATTTTAATGTTATTTTATTTTTATCCATTTAACTTTTAACGATCGCTGCTATTATTTAACTCATTCACACGTGTGTGATTGAGAGGGGCGAAGCCGTGACTTTCGGTGTGGTTTTTAAATTATAATTATTAGGTTATAATATGGTGAATGACGTACCCATAGCAAGTATATTTTTTTCTACAAAAAGAAATCGTCTGTTTGGATAAGGATGTAAAAAAAAATACCAATTAAAAAGAATCCAATATACTTTTTTTTGGCTAGGGTACATAATGCCCTTTCTAATAAAGGAGAAAGTGGTTTATAAAAAATATGATGTACCAAGGATTATTAGATAAAAACAAAAAACTAGCTGTTATCGGATTAGGGTATGTTGGGCTACCCATTGCATTGGAATTCGCGAAAAAAATTAAAGTAATTGGTTTTGATATCAATGCCAAAAGAGTGGAGATGATGCGTAACAACATAGATCCAAGCCAGGAATTGGAAAAAGAGGACTTTGAGGGTTGCGATATAGAATTTACGAATGACCTGGAGGTTTTAAAGCAAGCGAATTTTTTTATTGTGGCGGTACCTACTCCGGTAGATGAGCATAATATACCCGACTTGGTGCCGGTGCAAAAAGCCAGTGAAACAATAGGAAAAGTTATAAAGGAAGGGGATTATGTGGTGTTTGAAAGCACTGTTTATCCTGGTTGCACGGAAGAAGATTGTTTGCCGATCATTGAAAAATTATCCGGGTTAAAAAATATAGTAAATTTTAAAACAGGCTATTCACCGGAGAGGATTAATCCGGGTGATAAAGAGCATACCCTTGCCAAAATAATAAAAGTAGTAAGCGGTTGCGATGCAAAAAGTTTAGAGGTGATCGCCAAAGTGTATGAACTGGTAGTAACTGCCGGGATACACAAAGCCTCCAGCATAAAGGTAGCAGAAGCCGCAAAAATTATTGAGAACACCCAGCGTGATTTGAATATAGCGCTTATGAATGAACTGTCCATAATATTTGACAGGATGGGTATTAATACCTATGAGGTACTAGAAGCAGCAGGTACCAAATGGAATTTTTTAAAATTTCAGCCAGGCCTGGTGGGGGGCCATTGCATTGGAGTGGATCCATATTACCTTACTTATAAATCCAGGGAATTGGGTTACGACAGTAAGGTGATTTTAGCGGGTAGGGTTATAAATGATGGAATGGCAGGTTATATAGCTAAAAAAGTTTTGCAGCATATTATTAAAAATAATGGGAATGTTAAGCATGCGAAGGTGTTGGTGATGGGGGCTACTTTTAAGGAAAATGTAAGTGATATCCGTAATAGTAAGGTTGCCGATGTTGTACGGGAATTGAAATCTTTTTCATTAAATATAGATATAACAGATCCTCATGCTGAAAGTGAGGAGCTAAATCATGAATATGGATTTTCGCTTTGCAGACAGATTGGAAATGATTATGATGCTATCCTTGTTGCGGTACCTCACAACGATTACAAAAAATTAGATGACGCTTATTTTGCCGGCATTACAAAACCATCCGCATTGGTCGCTGATTTGAAAGGTATTTTTCGTAGTAAAATAACCAGCAGGGATTATTGGAGCCTTTAAACTAATTTGAAATTTGAAAACTTGAAAATTCAATAGATTTTTTTCATACAAGGTTTAATAAAAAAATGCTTAAGCAAAAAAATGAATTTCAATGAACTGGTTTAAAATTTCGATTTTTCATTATTGACCATTCACTATTGACTATCACCGGATCAACTTTTTTTTTACAACATTGCAGCCGTTATAATTTAATTAGTACATCAAAAACGTTGGTAAAAATAATAGGCGCCTTTTTCAATTTTTACCAATATTAAAACCGACCTGTCCATTTATGCTAAAAATATTAAAGAACCGTCGCTTCTTTGCAGCGATGATCCTGCTCGCATTCAATATGATTTCCTGCACTTCTACAAAACAAGTGGTTTACCTCTATGATTTAAAGGACACAACTGCCGGAAGTTTACGCAATGCACAAATAAATTTCGAAAATCCTATACAAAAAAATGACCAGTTGTGGATTACAGTGGGTGGAAGCAACCCATTGGATTTAATGGCCCTTAACTCCGCAACTGGATTGGGTTCTGGCGCTACTGCTACTTTAGCGCCCACTACCGGGGCGGCCATCGGGTTTTTGGTAGAAGCCGATGGTAAAATTAAAGTACCCTATATAGGTAAAGTACAGGCAGAAGGACAAACCCGTATTCAATTAGAAAATACCCTCACCGAAATGTTTAAAGACTATACTAAAAACCCCGTGGTAAATGTGCGGTTTTTAAATTATAATTTTTCTGTAATGGGAGAGGTTACCAGGGGTGGAAAATTTAATATGGTTAATGAACGTACCACTATTTTGGAAGCCATTAGTATGGCAGGTGATCTAACCGACCTTGGCAAGCGGGATAATGTACTGGTAGTGCGTGAAGTAAATGGAGAAAGAAATTTTGCGAGGGTAAACCTTTTATCAAAAGACCTCTTTAAATCCCCCTATTATTACCTGAAAACAAATGACCTGGTTTATGTAGAACCGGTGAAAGCGAAATTTATCTCCCGTACCGGGGTGCCTCAATACCTCGGTATCGTAGCGGTAGGTTTATCTTTACTCATCACTATTATAAATCTTCGTAAATAATAAACTCATATCGTTATAATGTCCACTACTAATGGTGAAGCTGGGATATAATTGAATTTCGTTTATAAATGTATGGGTTTTAAAATTAAATTGTCTGTACACTAATGAAAAACGAAAAGTGAAAAGTGAAAAACTGTTCACTGTTTGCTCTTCATATTAATAAGCTTTAACTCTTATGTGTTCACAATTCAACCAGCGATATGCTTATTTACCTTGACAACTGCTGTTTTAACCGTCCGTTTGATGATCAAAAACAAATACGGATCCGTATGGAAACAGAAGCCAGGTTATTTATCCAGGGAGAATTAGCTGGTAAATTCCAATTAGCCTGGTCATATATTCTTGATTACGAAAATGCGGCAAATCCATTCCCCGAAAGAAAAGAAACCATAGACAACCGGAAAAACGGGCAGCAGGCGATACCGGTGAAACAAAAAATCTATTGGCGCTGGCCATTCAGCTAAATACAAGCGGGATAAAGGCCAAAGATGCGCTCCACATTGCCAGTTCCGTTGTCATGCAATGTGAATATTTTATAACTACCGATCTTTTCCTCATTAAAAAATTGGCTAATTTTGAAAAAATTAAAGTAGTAAGTCCCGTAGATTTTATAAACTGCTTAAAGCAAGACACATGTTAACAGATGCGGAAATCAAAAAAAAAGGGTTCAAAATCCTGATTGAAAACCTCGGAGACCTGGATTCTGAAAAATTCATTAGCCTCATCATCAAAGAACCTCTTGATTATACCCAATGGCAAAGTACCCTCTGGAGCGGCCAAACCGTTGAACAGGTGAGCAAAAAGGCAATGGATTACAGGTTAGAAAACAAAAGCTAAGAAGTTGCATCTTGTTGCCGGTTTAATAAACCATTAGTATAAGAGCGCCAAAAATTGAGACAGGTAAAATGATAACTTATTGCCTCATGCTTATTGCCATTCATATTACTAGCCATAAATCTTTATCATTATGAGGATTAAAGCGAAAGAAGCCGAATTCATTAAGCAGGCAGCGAAGGATTGTTTTGGAAAAGAAGCTAAAATTTATCTTTTCGGTTCAAGGGTATCGGATCATAAAAAAGGAGGCGATATTGACATCTATATTGAAACAAAAAGCGATAATGGATTGTTTGATAAAAAGCTAAAAATGTTAAAAGCGCTTTATGGTAAATTAGGAGAGCAAAAAATTGATATTGTCATCAATAATTTTACTTCTTCTCTTTATATTTATGTAGTAGCTCAAAAGGAGGGGATACTATTATGAAGCGGAATGAAATCATTTTAGCATCTGTTATTGATGAGTGCAGGAAGCATCAATTAAGACTGGAGTATGCTTATGGTAAAATAGTTCCCATACTTCCTTTTACTATATCGAATGCCGGTGATTT
Source organism: Ferruginibacter sp. (assembly GCA_031416575.1). Classification (GTDB taxonomy): domain Bacteria; phylum Bacteroidota; class Bacteroidia; order Chitinophagales; family Chitinophagaceae; genus Ferruginibacter. The sequence continues at coordinate 3,671 of JANOTW010000134.1, read as the reverse complement.
ATCCGATGAAATAACCGGGCATCTTGATCAGTATATCTTTCGTTTTTCCAAACTTCAGGATGCTATCGGGCAGAAATTTTTTAAAGGCCCGTTGCAACTTTTAGGTGAAGAAGGCTATAATAAGCCATCAGGCATATATGGTACATTCCAAATTCGCTAAGGGTTGTCAATCTTTCATAGGCCCTAATTATTTGAAGGCCCCTTTCCAGGGTAATTAACCCTAGAGGTAATGCAACCCAATTGATGATATAACTGCCCAGTAGCCAGCCCTGCTGAAAATGCGGAGGGATAATGGCGGGATGGTTGAACCGCATCCGTTTGGAATGATTGCCTTTAAAGCATCCAATCCGGTGGTTTGCGGAATTTTAAAAAATGGAGTTGAAATAAAAAAGCATTAGGCTCCAAAAGTGGAACAGCGGGGAAGACAGGCTGAAAAGATAATTATTTAAACCGGGCTACATCTGATAGCTATCGAATTGGGATGCACCCTTTTTTAATACAAATGATATTAATTACCTTTATAAAAAAAATGAGCGGGATTGTAGTGAAATATAATAGGTTAAATAAAACCGCAAAGCAGGAATTGAGTGACTTTATGGATTTTTTGCTGAGCAAACAGGCATCCGAAGGATCCAATTTTTTGACAGCCTACAAAAATAAAATACTCAATGTCACTGTCTGGTCCGACTCCGATTTAAAAATATTTGAAGAGAACAAAAAATTGTTCAATCAATGGAGCGTTCAGCAATGGTAGTTGATACAAGTATCTTTATTGAATACTTAAGGGCTAAAGACAAAACAAAAACAGCTTTATTTCAGATACCTGACGATGAACGGATTTACATTTCCGCGGTAACTTTATATGAATTACTGATGGGTGCTTATACAACAGGCAAAATCAATGACATAAAAGCACTAACTGAAGATTTACCAGTTTTACCTTTCAACAGGGATGTTGCGGAAAAAGCAGCCGGGATATACCATCAACTGCGGCAAAAGAATAAGATGATCGAATTTAGGGACATCTTCATCGCAGCAACCTGCATGGTCAATAATTACCCGGTAAAAACCCTTAATAAAAAGCATTTCGATCGAATCAATGGATTAAGTGTTGTATAAATGAAATGGATGATTGCCCGGCAAAAACGAATTTTCAGATATGGATTATTTATTCACGATTCATTCAATATACTGTTCACTGTTCACCTGATAATATTATTGCCCTGCAGCCAGCCCTGCTGAAAATGCGGAGGGATAATGGCCTAATGGTTGAACCGCATCCACGTGGAATGATTGGCTTTAAAGCATCCAACCCGGTGGTTTCCGAAATTTTAAAAAATGGAGTTGAAATAAAAAAGCATTAGGCCCCGAAAGTTGAATAGCGGGAAAGACAGGCTAAGTAAAAAGATAATAATTTAAACCCGTTAGTTGAACGTGGCTGTCCCGAACGGCCTCCAATATTGGCGGCAAAAACATGTCGCCCAGGGTTGCCAACCTTCCATAGACTCTAATTATTTAAAGACCCTTTGCAAAGGTTGGCAACCCTTCAGGAATGGACCGACAATTTGGGATGCACCCCTTTGAAAAAATCATCGGACAGTGCAGTGATTTAACCATATATGCCTCAGAAGTAAGATACCCTAACTTTAAGGAAATCGAAAGCTACCACATGAAAAAAGCCAAGGGAATGCGGCAATAATCAGGGAATTTGTTTTGGGTAAACTATCAGAATAATTTCCTCTAAGTTCCATTAACAAAGTTCTGGACTCAATTACATTTTAAAGCGTAAATCGCCCATTACATAATACCAAGTCTAAAAGCCAATTGCCAATAGATAGTTCTAACTTTTCACTTGAGGGCATCTCTAAAAACCTTCCTTATCCTCTGCTTTTGAGGAGAATTAAAGCCTTTCCGGCAAAAGCGATTCAGACGGGGTGAGGTTAAAACAAAAACACAGGTTTTTAGAGATGCCCTTATAATTATTTGGTAGTGGGAGATGTTAAAAATAGTGGAAGATTTAATATAGTGAATGAGCATACCACCATTTTGGAAGCCATAACAATGGCAGACGACCTTACAGACCTTGGAAAGCGGGATAATGTACTGGTAGTGCGTGAAGTAAATGGAGAAAGAAATTTTGCCAGGGTTAACCTTTTATCAAAAGACCTCTTTAAATCCCCCTATTATTACCTGAAAACAAATGACCTGGTTTATATAGAACCAGTGAAAGCAAAATTTATCTCCCGCACCGGTGTGCCGCAGCACCTTGGTATAGTAGCAGTAGGTTTATCTTTACTCATTACTATTATAAATCTTCGTAAATAATAAACTCATATCGTTATAATGTCCACTAACAATAATAACACTCCACATATTAGTGATCACGACGACTCCCTGGAACAAAAGGATCAGTTACGGCGCTTATTTTTTCGAATTATCCCCTATACACCTATAATAATTTTAGCATTATTAATTGGCATAGCGTGTTCCTATATCTACTTGAGATATGCTACCCGTACTTATGCAGCCAAGGCGAGGTTGATTGTGAATGACGACACTCAACAGAAAAGCTCTAATTTATTGGAGATCATGAAATTAGATACAAGGAATCTATCTGCTGAAACTGAGCGGGAGATGGAAATACTAGGTTCAAAAGATTTGCTGGCCAACCTTGTATCTAAATTACAATTGAATGTTCAATACATCCAGAAAGGCTATGTAAAGTCCGGGGAATCTTATAAAAATATACCTTTTAAGCTTGAACTGGAGCATCCTGATTCCGTAACATCAACTATGAGTGGAGAAGTTGAAGTCATTAATAATACTTTACGCTTTAATGGAAAGGTGTACCCCGTTGATATTTTGTTGAAGAGCGAGGTGGGAAATTTACGCTGGCACATCAACAGGGAATATAAACCTTCTGTAGAGATCAATAAATGGCATGTTACTATTCAACCCTTATCTACTACTACAAAGTTAGTACAGAAGGCACTTACTATTCAACCGATTTCCAAGCAATCTTCTATTTTGGAATTGTCTTACATTGATCCATTACCCGACCGTGGGGTAAATATTCTGAAGAACCTGATCGTCTTATATGGTATTACAACGGTGGATTATAAAAGTAGGCTATCGGCCAACACGTTGAATTTTTTAGATAGTAGATTACGTTTAGTTTCAGAAGAATTAGGTGGAGTGGAAAAGGATATACAAAGCTTTAAAACAAGCCAGGGTATCGTTAATCTCGGTGCTGAGGGCACCTTATTTTTAGAACAGTTAAAGGAAACAGACTCAAAAATAGGGGAACTGGATGTACAAATAGATGTATTGAAGCAAATAGAACAATATGTAACGAAGCGAAACAATACCAATAGCCCAATTCCGGCTACCCTCGGTACTACAGATCCGGTATTAATCGGCTTACTCAATCAATTGTACGAGTCTGAATTTGAGTTGGAAAAAACAAGGCAAATTTCCGGCAGTAAAAATCCGCAGATTGAGGTCTATGATGCAGCGATTGCCAAATTGAAGCCCAGTATTATTTCCAGCATCAATAATTTAAAAATGGGTATGCAGGCAAGCCGCCAACGCCTGCAAGCGGATAACAACAAGTTAACAGCCACCCTTAATAAAATACCCCAAAAGGAAAGGTTGTTGTTGGATATCAGCCG
>JANOTW010000133.1:0-9200 GCA_031416575.1 Ferruginibacter sp. | reverse complement strand
GGCCCATGAAGGGGAGGCCTTCTGCCAGTTCATTAACTAAGCCTGATGAACCGCCCGGTATAACGCAATTAAAGTTGCCCATTGGTATTAAGTACAAGAGGGCGATGCAACGATGCCTGACTGCGTCAAGCAGACAGGGATGATGCCATGAAAAACTACTGCCCGGACAACAAAAAAAATATGGTAGTATAGAAGTACCCAAATAAGATCGGCTGATATTTCGCTCATTACAACTCCAAAATTTACAGGTCATTCGTTTTCAAATGGCGGACTGCTGTTTGAAAGGTGGCGTTATTTGTAGACCCTGTTTTGCCCCCGGCCCCTGAAGGGGAGGCCTTCTGCCAGTTCATAAACTGCGCCTGATGAACCGCTCATTATAACGCAATTAAAGTTGCCCATTGGTATTAAGTACAAGAGTACCCAAATAAACTGCGGCTGATGTTTCGCTAATTATCCCGATGCATCGGGAGAAAAGTTGCCCAATATGCAGTAGAATAGAGTCCTGTCACGGCGGTAAGCATGAACATTTATAAATTATGGATTTCCGGTAACAATAAATCAGTGTTCACTATTATTCCGCCGCGGCGGAAGGGATATTGGTAGAAATACAGGTTATTATAATTTCAAAAAGTCCCGTAGGGACGTGATATAAAGAATTTAGGCACAGTGGGATATTTTAAAACCCTTGGAATGTTATCACGTCCCTACGGGACTATGAATGTATTTTTTTTCTGGCTACCGATATTATGTCCCTACGGGACGAAGAAATTTGATGCGTCGAACATAAAACGCAATTAAAGTTCCCCAATGGTATTAAGTACAAGAGGGCGATGCAACGATGATGCCATGAAATACTTCTGCCCGGACAACAAAATAAATGTGGTTGTATAGAAGGGCGTCCCGATACGCATACGCTATCGGGATTATCAACGCAACTATGCTTAATTGAAATACTTCTGCCGGGACAATAAAAAAAATGGTTGTATAGAATGATCCCGATATGCTTCGCTATCGGGATAGACTTATGCAACGATGTTTATTCAGTACGCTTATGCCTTGACAAAAAATTATAAAAACTATGCGCCCGAACCGGTGGGCATTGAGCATATTTGATATTAGCCGCTGCAGTTAACCTTTTGAAAAATGACGGCTATTTTGGATTGGGGGCAGGGGTAAAAGAACTGGGTACCTTTTTTTGAACAGATGCAAAAACCTCGTCTTCAATAAAAGGCTGATTTTTTATCCGCTTGCCGGTTGCTTTAAAAATAGCATTGGCAACCGCACCACCTGTTGGCGGAAGGGCAGGTTCTCCCAGCCCGGTGGGGTCTATTCCATTGTCAACAAAATGGGTTTCAATTTCGGGTATCTCTTTCATTCGGATCAGCCGGTAGGTATTAAAATTCTTTTGTTCCGCGGCTCCGTTTTTAAAACTTAATTTGCCATACATGGCATGTCCTAATCCGTCAACAATACCACCCATCACCTGCTGGCGGGCGCCGCTTAAATTTATCACCTGGCCGCAATCCGAAACGGCATATACCTTTTTAATAACCGGTTTACCTGCCTTCATGATCACTTCGCATACTTGCGCCACATACGACTGGTGCGAAAAGTAAACACTAAAGCCCTGAAATACGCCCGGCTTTTTTTGCCACCCGCATTTTTCAGCGGCCATTTTTATCACCGTCTCCATCCGGTCAATATTATATTTGATAGCTCCTACCGGCGCTTTTCTGGCTTTATCCAAAAGTTCCAGCCGGAATTGTATGGGGTCTTTGCCTGCCGCCTGCGCTACTTCATCCAAAAAGGATTGTTCCGCATAGGCTAAAAAATTAGTAATGGGCGCACGCCATGGGCCAGTAGTGATAGCTGATTTATGTTCTATGGAATCAATCAGCAAATGCTCCACGGCGCCAGATGGAAAGTTGTCCTCACGGGTAGGATTACCCGCATTGATACCCACTCCCCGGCATTTATATCCCACCAGGTTGCCGCCGCTATCCAATGCGGCTTCAAAACGGTAACGCACAGCCGGGCGGTAACTTCCCCCCGTCATATCATCTTCCCTTGACCAGATCACTTTTACCGGCGCTTTAATGATGCTGGATAATTCAGCGGCCTCTACTACATAATCAAATTTTAGGCGCCTGCCAAATCCTCCGCCCAATCGTGTAATCTCCAGTGTGATCTTATCTTCGGGGATGTTTAATAATTTTGAAGTGGCGGTACGGGCGCCGCCAGGTGTTTGTGTAGGGCCAACCAGCTCCACGCCATCCGGCCTTACATGTGCGAAAAAGTTCATCGGCTCCAGGGGTGCATGTGCTATAAAGGGGCATTGGTATTCACTCTTAACGATTTTGGCAGCGGTTTTAAAAGCGGCCTCCACATCACCGTTTGTCCTGCGTACAACCGGCGTTCCGCTATCCATTAAAGAGGTAAATAACTTATTATGATCCGCTGTACTTTCAATGGCGCCGTCATTTTCATAAACAATCTTCAATAATTTCCGTGCCTTGCTCACTTCCCAGGTTGATTTACCTACTACGGCAACGTTATTTTTAAAAACCACTACGTCAATAATACCGGGACTCGCTTTGGCTGCAGCGCTATCTACGGATTTAATTTTCGTGCCAAATGCTTCGGGGCGCTGTATCATGGCGAACAGCATTCCTTCCCTGTAAAAATCGAGGCCGAAAAGCGCCTTGCCTGTAGCAATATCTTTATTGGCTACATTCCTAACCGCCGTTCCGATTATCTTAAAATCCTTGCGGTCTTTCAATTTAACGTCAGTGGGTACAGGCATGCCAGCAGCTTCTTCCGCAAGTTCTCCAAAGCCCAGTTGTTTACCCGATTTGGAATGAATTATTAAACCATTATTAGCGGTACATTCTTCTGCGGGTACATCCCATCTTTTTGCGGCAGCCTGTATCAGCATATATTTAGCGGTAGCGCCGGCGGTCCTCAATCTTTTCCACGAATGGGGGACTGCGCCACTGCCGCCTGTAAGCTGGCGGTCGAAATTTTTCGAATCAAGCGGAGCTTGCACTACTTTTACTTTTGTCCAGTCCGCCTCCAGTTCTTCCGCCACTATCATGGGGAAGCTGGTCATGATATTTTGCCCAAGCTCGGGATTGGGCGAAAAGATGGTAACAACGCCATCTGTGGAAATAGACAAATAACTATTAAAACCCTTGCTGGCCCCTAAAGGCACTTTATCAATAATTATACGGGTTTCCGCTTCGGAGCTCAACCAGCTAAAGCCAAGCAGGAGGCCACCACCGGTGATGGATGATAATTTCAGAAAATCCCTTCTGCTGGTTGTATATGAATTTGACATGTGCTTAGATTTTAGTGCTGGCTAATTTTACTGCTTCACGAATACGGTGATAGGCGCCGCAACGGCAAATATTACCATGCATGGTATTATCAATTTCTTCCGTACTGGGGTGGGGCTTTCTTTTTAATAAGGCGGCGGCTGTCATTATCTGGCCTGCCTGGCAATAACCGCATTGTGGCACATCCACTTCATCCCAAGCTGTTTGTAAGGGATGGTCACCGTTTAAGGAAAGGCCTTCGATAGTGGTGATTGCGGAAGATTTAACGGACGATACAGGCAGTACGCAGGATTTAACCGCAGCTCCATTCAGGTGGACCGTACAGGCGCCGCATAGGGCTATGCCACAACCAAACTTGGTACCCACCAGGCCCAGGTGGTCCCTTAATACCCAAAGCAGTGGCGTATCTGCAACCACATCCGCTTTGTATGGCTTGCCATTTATCTGAAGTGTGTAAACAGGCATTGTCGTATGATTTTATTTGAGGTTAAAATTACGGGAAATATTTTTATATGAAACACACATTTTTTATAGGGGTGCAACATAAATTGTAGTTTCCCTTTCTTAGCGATAATTCAGGATGCCACTTTTTTATTGGAGGTACACCCTTTTATTTGTTGTGTGGCATTATTTTTCCCAGGGAGCAAAAAAGTGATTGCTGTTTTTATGAAACCGGCTGAAGTGCTGCTATTAAGCATCGTTGTGTCCTTTTAATGATGAGAATGTGCTGCATTGCCGCTTGAATAATTCTTAATATTTTTTGTCTGTTTCCCTATAAGTTAAATTTACTGTTAAGTGTCAAGTTAAAAAGTACACTTCAATAAACGGAAATTTTTCTATTTCAAATAAACCGTATAACCTTTTTCAATTTTAATATAGGCACCGGTATCCTTGTATTGAAAGGCAGCTTTTTGGATTTTCACAACGGGGGCTGCAGGAGTGACTAAACGATGAGGTGCCAGGTAATCAAATGGCCGTGTTTATTGGTAACAGTGTTAATAGAGAGGGATGGGTAAAAGAGGTTTTATTCCGGGTAAAGAAAATGGGGGAATGTAAAAATAGCTTTAGAATAAGGCTTCTTAAAATGGACACTTCAAGCTTTGCACCGGCTCCTGATATTCTTAATGAAAATGTAGTTGTAAATTCCATTGACCTGAAAAAATCCAATTACATTGATTTAAAAGATTACAAAATCCCTATGCCTTCCAATGGCATTTTTGTTGTTTTAGAATGGCTAAATTCAGACAATGAATGTGAAAAAAAATCTTACACGTCAATTTCAGCTAACCTGATAGTTGCAAATAATATTGTGTGGCTAAATTATCGGGATAGGCTTTTGGGAAATAAAAATAGGCCACGGCTTCCAAATGGTAATTACATGACACCCAATATTAGTATAAAAGCGGCTTACTGATTTTACCTGGATACACCCAACAAAAGTATTGCTTCAAGCGGGGCTGGACATTAAAGCAATCAGGTACAAATCCAAAAACAGGTGCAGGGCCCTGCGACGGGTTTATATGCTACTAAACCTTTTATTATCATGCTTCTCCAAAAATTTCAAGAGATTTAGGGGCTGGCATAAAACGGAGCCCTGCACCTGAAAGTTTCATGGATAATGACTCATTATCCCGCAACAATTATTTGATAAGCCTTAAATTAAAAGGATAGCGGTACATCTTATTTTCACTGGCTTTAATAGTGGCGATAATGACCAGCACCAAATTAGCTATTGACAACAGCCAAATCAATAAAATGCCAATTAGTACGAAGATTAAAATAACGGAAACGATGTATGCAATGGCCATGGTGATTTGAAAGTTCAAGGATTCTTTTGCATGTTCGGCAACATAGGATGATTCGTCTTTCTTTATCAAATAAATAATTAAAGGGCCGATGAAGGAAGTGAAAATAGCAAGGATGTGCGATAAGATTGCCATTGTTTTTTCATCTGATGAAGGGGATATTGCCGGCACAGATTCCTGGCCCATTAGGTTTTGAGTGTCCATGTTTAAAAGGTTTTAGTTATTATGAAGATAACAATATTTTCCTTCAATTGCTATCTTGGGTGCAATTCAAATTTTCGCTGGCTGGTGGGACACCAGCCACGGCCTTGATAAGTGGAGCGAAAATTTGAAATGCACCCGCTATCTTTAAACGAAGAATGATGAAATGCAATATGAAAACTGAGTTATTCATTGTGGAATATAATGTAGAAGGTACCCAAACAGTCGAAGGGACCTGCTTTATGAATATTAACTAACGCTAAAAGAAAGTTTCAGCATAGTTGGCCTGGTTCCGGATTTCTTTGATTTTCATTAATGAAATGATACCTCATTGCGTATCCGCCGGTAAACCAAGTTCAGCCCTCAATTTTTTATCAATATTATTATGCTTTTTCCAATAGTCTATTCGCATCGTTTTATTTAGGATGGCTGTTGTAGTAAGCACCTTCCCATCAATGCCAGGAAAACTGTCGTTCCATTTAAGGATTTTGTAAGGAAATTTCTTTTCTATGGTAATATCTAAAGCCCTCTCCAAAGATGGGAACACTGCTGTATAAATAAAATTGGAATCGTTTGATAGCAGGCTGAATTTTGCCCTTACCGGGCTAATCTCTTTGTGAGATAATCGTAAATACAATGCCCCCGGCAAGATCATGCGATCACCCCGTGGTAATTTTTCAGGATCAATTCTAATAATATTCCAGCACTCATCTTCCAATAATACCGGCTCCAATGAAATATCCTGATCGGCCTCTTTTTCAAAATAAGACCGCTGTTCAATCAAAAACCGGTTGTTCCTGTTATTCAACTGAAAGAAAGCATTGCCACACCATTCCTGTGCAGTGGCGGTTATTTTTATAGCATGCGGATAGTTATTGATATCAACCGGTGAAAAAGCGCTTAACATCAAAGAATATGGGTAAATGCCCGTTACAAACTTTAACGCCTGGTTTAATTTTAAAACATTTATTTTATCCGCTCTTGCCGCGGAAGGATCATCCAGCTTTACCTGTTTTAATTTTGAGAAATCTTCCGTAACAAAAATATTTACCAGGTTCCCATTGTGTATTTCTCCGTAACGGGATTGCTTAAGCAGGTAGGTTGTAATTTCAGCATTACCATCGTACCAGTATTTTTTCCATTCTTCAGTGAGATCATACTGCTGCTTTTTTGCGGATAGTATGGGGCCAGGCTGGCTGCTATTCTTACTATATTCAACAACAGTGGTATCATTGTTACACGACTGCATTATTGAAAGCAGGGAAACAATGAAAAGCTGATTAATTTTATTTTGCATGAGGCTGCGTTATTTAAAAGTAATAATGAAAGTGTGGTTAAATATATAACCAATATTCGTTCCATAAGCAATTAAGGTGATACACGGTATCCTTATCTTTTTCACGAAAATTGTCCAAATACTTTTTTCTCCTAATAACCAGGATATGATAATTGCATTTTTAAGTTAGATAAAATAAGAACCGGGCAACATAAACACTAATTTTAAAAAATATTTACTTCCGCCTTTTAAACGAAGTATTATTAAATGAAAATATGTTAATTGATGTAATAATCCCTGCATTTAATGAAGAAGGTGCCATTGCAAAAGTAGTACGGGCTTTGCCGCTGAATATGCTGAGGGAAATTGTTGTAGTAAATAATAATTCAAGGGATGCGACTACCGCACATGCAAAGGCGGCTGGCGCAACCGTATTGCAGGAATCAAGGCAGGGCTATGGCCTTGCATGTTTAAAGGGGATTAAATATTTGAGTGCGAAACCCACACCACCTGATATTGTTTTATTTATTGATGCTGATTTTTCAGATTATCCTGAAGATGCGGTTGCTATATTGAACCCCATCATCCATAATCATGCAGACCTGGTGATTGGCTCAAGGGCTTTGGGTAGTAAAGAAAAAGGCTCCATGACCATACCCCAGGTTTTTGGTACCTGGCTGGCCACTACCTTATTAAGAATTATTTATAAAGCCCGTTTTACAGATCTTGGCCCGTTCCGTGCAATAAAATTTTACAAGTTATTGGCTTTAAACATGCAGGATACCACGTATGGCTGGACCGTAGAAATGCAACTAAAGGCCGCTAAACAAAAACTACGGTGTATGGAAGTACCCGTTAAATACCGGAAGCGGATAGGGGTGTCCAAAATCAGCGGTACGGTTAAAGGAACTGTTTTGGCCGGGTATAAAATTTTATATACCATCTTCAAATATATCTAATGGGTGTGCCTGCAAAAAAAAAATATGGCTTGTTTATTTTTATTGCAATGATGGTCCTGCTTTGTTATTCCCTGATTGCTTATGCTGTTCCACGTACCTCTTTTGAAATTTTAATAGCGCTTACAACGATGCTTTTTGTATTGTATATGTTGATGACGGCCAAGGATTTTATTGAAGGTCATTTTAATGAATTGCTTCTGCTGGCGTTTTTATCAAGGTCAATTTTTTTATTCGCTGTTCCTTCTTTGTCCGATGATTATTTTCGGTTTATATGGGATGGTGTATTAACCAATAATGGCATCAATCCATACCTTTATACACCGGCTGTAGTCAACCATATTCATGAGGCGGCATTGCCCGCTTTCATGATGGAATTAAAAGTGAACATGAATTCGCTTTCTTATTTTTCTCCCTATCCACCCGTATTGCAATTCGTTTTTTTTGTGAGTGTAAAATCAGGCGGGTATCATTTATTGGCCGATATGATCGTCTTTCGGGTACTTGCTATAATGGCCGAAGCGGGTACTGTTTTTATAGCCATAAAAATGCTGGGTCATTTTAAATTATCCCGCCACCGGGTTTTATTGTATGCCCTCAATCCGCTGGTAATTATTGAGCTTGCCGGCAACCTGCATGGTGAAGTATTCATGATTTTTTTTCTGGTGCTTTCATTTTATTTATTGATAACAAAGCGGTACTTCCTGTCCGCGGTACTTTTAGGATTGGCCGTTTCTACTAAACTGTTGCCGCTTGTTTTTATTCCTGCTATCGTTTCATACATTGGTACCAGGAAGGGTATAGCGTATGGTTTAATAACTATGATAACGTTAACGGTTAGCTATTTACCTTTTGCAAATACGGCCTTCTTTCAGAATATGGCGGAAAGCCTGGGTTACTATTTTCAAAAGTTTGAGTTCAATGCCAGTATTTATTATATCCTGCGGTGGATCGGGTATCAAACCACCGGCTTCAATCTTATTTTTATCATTGGAAAAATATTTCCTCTATTCGCTTTGGCTTTTATTCTCATTATTGCATTTTATAAAAAAATACAAACAATAGAAATGTTTTTTGTGCGGTTATTATTTACTTTATTGGTTTATTATTTATTCAGTTTAAATGTTCATCCATGGTACATAACCGTTTTGGTTGGTATTTCAATATTTTCAGCCTATCGGTTTGCATTGGCCTGGTCTGCATTGGTGATGCTCACTTACAGCGCTTATTTACAAACGCCTTATCATGAAATATTATGGGTTACGGCATTGGAATATATTGTATTGGGAATAATAGTTTATGCGGAAATCCGTAACCGGAAAAACAATCAAATGCCCGATGCCTGATTTATTGATGCCTGGTTTGCGTATTTAATTATAAATCCGGAACGCATTGACTTTCCCGGTTTAAAGTGCATGCTTATAATCTTTTTTTGTCCAGGCACCAGGGCCCTGAATAAACTTTGTTGCATTCATAATCCGGATAGCGTGTGCGTATCGGGACTGTCTATCCCGATAGAGAAGCGTATCGGGAACCGTAGATACAATAATTTTTTTTTGTCCGGGCTGAAGTATTTCATGGCGTCATCGTTGCATCGCCCTCTTGTACTGAATACCATTGGGGATCT
>JANOTW010000132.1:0-17939 GCA_031416575.1 Ferruginibacter sp. | reverse complement strand
AACAGTTGCACCACTTATCCGGAAACTTTTCGCAAACAAATATTTCGATTTTTATTTACCTGTTCAATGAATACTATCAGTATCATTACTGATTGTAATCAGCTTATAATCAGAAATTGATTTGCCGGGGATTATATTTACCGTGCAGCATGTTGCGAAACAACATCGGCCTTCAGCTTCTTTACCAGCAACCGTTTCATGTTCACCTTATCTTTTATCCATCCCTTTTTTATCCGCTCCATCAGTTCCCGGTTGTATGTATTTAAACTATTGAGCCAGTAAAATTTCAATAAAGCTATTGCCGTACACTTGTCCTGGAAGCTTCCCAGTTCATCTAAGAGTTTATTAAAATACTGCTCATTTTTTCCCTTCCATATACTCAGCGATAATAGCTCATTTTCAATTCCTTCGTACATTTTCAGGTTATAAAACAAATCTTTTAAGTTTTTACGAATGGTATGAATATTATCATCACTAAAATGACGGGAGGCGATAATTGCGTAAATAGCCGCCCATTTTTTCTGTACAAAATTCCTGAAACTGTTTAACTGAAATTCATCCGGAATAGATGTGCCTGTTTTCTTTTTGCTTTCGGTAACAGGTTTTTCCAAAAAGATTTCAGACAGCTCCGGTTGTAGTTTTTCAATTTCTTTCTGTAGCAAACGGAGGTATGCCTGTGGTTTTTTGAGCTCCTGTTTCGTGGCTTCCAGTATTCTTTGTTGTTGCAATTGTAAATCACGGATAGACCCTGAAATATTGTAACCCTTTTTTAATTTTTTGGAAATTTTTATTTCACCTGCCGTCTCATGATCCTGCGATATCATTCGTAAAAAAGCCCGTAACTTTTTATACGCTACCCTGAATAGATGAATGGCTTCCACATCAAAATCGCCAGCAACGGTTTTGATCTGCTTTTTTAATTTCCTGTAATGATTATTGATTATATGTTTTATCTGCTCCTGGTTCATTTGCAATGTCATGAAATTAGTTCTTCATCAAAAACAGTGGAATTGGAGTAAATACAAATTGCGTAGGTTTTGCTCAATGGAATTTATAGCGTACAAGAGTGATTATTTTTCCTTTTTACCAAAACCAAAAAATAACAAAATCATTTGCCACTGAAGCCTGTCTGGCAGGCTAAATTAATATTTTACAGCCCGGCTCATAAAAAAATTAATTCCTGCTCATATTGCTTTGCTGTAACAATAAGGAAATTTGATTTACAATAAGCCCCGGGTATTTTGCATACTGATTGTTTTATAGGTATCGTAGAGGATTTATGCGACAGTTATTTCTTTTTCGAGGTAAACATCCTGGATGGCATTAAGCAGTGAGATACCTTCCGTAAAGGATCGTTGAAATGCCTTTCTACCGGAAATGAGCCCCATGCCGCCTGCCCGTTTATTAATGATGGCGGTAATAACGGCTTCTTTCAGATCAGACGCTCCTTCCGATGCGCCGCCGGAATTGATTAACCCTGCTCTGCCCATATAACAATTCAGTACCTGGTAGCGGCATAAATCAATCGGGTGACCGGTAGATAATTTTGTGTACATACGATCATCACTTTTGCCGTAGTTTTCATTTTCTATATTCAAAACTTTGTAGCCACCATTATTTACAGGTAATTTCTGTTTGATGATATCTGCCTGTATAGTTACTCCCAGGTAATTAGCCTGGCCGGTGAGATCGGCGGAGAGATGATAGTCTGCATCCACCCGCTTAAAAACCCTGTTTCTTAAATAACACCACAAAATAGTTGCCATACCCAATGAATGCGCTTCTTCAAAAATGCGGGCCACTTCTGTAATCTGCGTGTCCGATTCTTCCGAACCGAAATAAATGGTGGCCCCCACTGCTGCTGCACCCAGGTTCCATGCATCTTTTACAGAACCAAATATTACCTGGTGAAACTTATTCGGATAGGTGAGTAACTCATTATGATTGAGTTTGACGATAAATGGGATTCTATGACAATATTTTCTTGAGAGCATGGCTAACCCACCGATAGTGGTAGCTACCGCATTGCAACCGCCTTCTATTGCCAGCCTGATAATATTTTCCGGATCAAAATATTGGGGATTCGGTGCAAACGATGCACCGGCGCTATGTTCCACTCCCTGATCTACCGGTAAAATGGATAAATACCCGGAGCCGGAAAGCCTTCCGTTGTTAAAAAGAGAAGCGAGGTTACGAAGTGTTTGCGCATTTCTGTTTGATAAGCTGAAAACATTATCAATAAAATCGGGGGAAGGCAAATGCAAATGATCTTTTAAAATTGTCCCGCAGGTATGGGTCAGCAGGTTTTCATTTTCTTTACCTATCAATTCTATGATTTCACTAGTGGTCATAATCGTGATCTTTATTTTGAATAAAACATATTCAGCAATCTTTTTCAATATATTTCGAGTTCCCTATTTTGGTAAATCGAAGTTCAAAAATTTAAATAACTTTTCTGCATGGGTTTGATATTTCCCTACAAACGGGAATGCACCCTTTTCTTTACTATTTCAGGCGTAATGGCAGTCTTACTTATTTTCACGTACATCATCTATCTACAAACAGTTTCATAGCATAGTACCTATCCCATTCATCTGTCAGTTCCTGTTTTGGCCCCATCTAATTACATTTTTCCAGTTGGTAAAACTTTTTATTTTATCTACTTCAAAAAATACATCAGGATTCTTTCGCTTCATCTGGATTTTGATACCTGCAACTGAATGAGCAATGATAAATTTCCCATCATATACATAATTAACGGGTACCACATGGGTTATTTTGCCATCATTGCACCCGATGCGGCCCAATACATTTTCCTTTAATACTTCTTCAATTTGTTCGTCAGTTAATTTGCCAATCATAAAAAAAGAATTATTCATGCCTCTTCGTCGTCATTATGAGCGGCTACCTCAGTCAAACTATCTTGCATTGTCAATTCGTTTTTGGAACGCTGCTTCTTTTTCCAGCAATCAATATTATAGAATGTAGTAGCAGCAATATTCGTTAAGGCATCTCTTGTAGCAAAAGCCTGGTGTGGTGTAATCAGTACATTCGGCATGGTTAATAACTTTTTCAGGATATCATCTTTTAATTCCTTACCAGAATGATCATAAAAGAAAACGCCACTTTCATTTTCATAAACATCCGCCCCGTAATATCCAATATGACCGTTTTCCAAACCTTCTATAACATCTGCTGTATTCACACATCCTCCATGGCTGGTATTAATAAGCATTGCCCCAGGCTGCATCAGGCCAATCAGTTTTCTATTAAGCAGGTATTTTGTCTGCGGCGTCAAACCGGTATGAATACTGATGATGTTTGCTTCCCGGCATAATGCAGGTAAATCAACATATTCCAATCCATATTTTTCATGTAATTCTTTGTTTTCCTTAATATCATAACCCAACAAACGGCAGCCAAACCCATGCATAATTTTTGCGAATACACCACCTATTTTGCCAGCACCTATAATACCAACGGTTTTGCCATTGAGGTCAAACCCAACTAAATTGCCGGTAGTAAAAATTTGATTATGCACCTGCTTATCAACTGTAGCGATTTTTCTGTTTAATGCTAATATCAGCGCCACAGCGTGTTCTGCTATGGCATAAGGGGAATATTCCGGTACGTTTGCGATGACGATGCCTAGTTCCGTTGCTTTCTTTATATCAACATTATCATATCCTGCGGCACGGATAGCAATAAACTTAACGCCATTTTTATATAATGCTTCCAATACATCGGAAGACGCATCATCTCCGGTAAATATGCATACCGTATCAAAGCCTTTTGCCTTATCCGCAGTTTGTAATGAGAGGGCCTCTTTAATAAATATTACTTCTTCCCTTGTGCCATTGGCAGCCTCTATGTAAGGTTGTTCAAAATCTTTAGTACTGTAAAAGAGAATTTTCATAATGATGATTTTAAGTTTTCACCAGTAAATGTGTTTCAGCATGATTTATATTCTCCGTTCCTTTCAGTAAAGCATCAGGATTAAAAGAAATGCTGTCAATGCCCTGCTCAACCAGGAACTGTGCAAACCCGGGAAAATCGCTGGGCCCCTGCCCACCATTTTGAAGAAAGTTTTGAAAACATTTCACCCAAAGACGAGTTTTTACCGCCTACTACCGCTATATCAGCTATGCTGATTTCTTTGAACTGTTTTATGTATGGATCCATAAAATACTATTGTTATGATATTACTATAATGAAAGGTTAATTCGTGAATGGCCAATCGTGAAATATTGACCATTCACCATTCACGTTTGATTTATACTGCACAAGGGATAAAAACGTGAGGAAAAATTTTTGTCCAGGCAGTGAAGCTATGTGGATCATCCTTGCATCGCCCTCTTGTACCTAATACCATTGGGCAACTTTAATTGCGTTTTAAATTTATTCGGGAGCATATTTTATTTGGTTATTGTGCAAAATAAATAACACTAATTTATCCCTTGCGCAGTATAATATTAATTAAGGAAGGCTATTGATGAAGTGCCATTACAGGAACATGACTATGCAATACCAAATGTTTTGTATGGCTTTTATGAATCAGTTTATCCAGCAAACCATGCCGCTTTGGTAATACAACCAGCAAGTCAATATGATTCTTTTCGGCAAAATCCATAATACCTTCATCTGTATTTGCATTGGTGATGAAATGATAATTGGGTTTTATAGGCGCCAGCATTTCTTCCAGCACACCTGATTCAAAAACAATTTCCGGATTAAATACTTCTTTCTTACCGGTATTGAGTACATGCAACTCTGCATTAAAGTCATTCACCAGCATTTTAATTTCATCAAGGGGTGTTGTATCAGTTACTTTATCAAAGTCGCAGGCCAGCCCGATTTTTTTAACAGATGAAAAGGTAGCTTCAGGTGGCACTGTAATTAATGGCCATGTCAAATGTTTCATCGCATTTACAGCATGGCTGCCAAAGAACAAACGTTCTGCTGCTGTTGTACCCTGGCTTCCCATCACCACGGTATATGGCTTTGTAAGTTCGCAAACAGTTTTCAGTTCATTGAAAAAAACACCCATCCTGACTTCGGTTTCGATGTTTGGTTTGCCGCCTCTTTTTTGGATCAATTGCCCTTTTAATTCATTTATTTCGTTCTCGGCATTCCGCTGCATATCCTCCGGGTTAACTGCTACAGGTACTTCGCTGAAGGTAACCGGTATTTGGTATGCATGCAGCAGTAACATATCCGCGTTAAGAGCTAAAGCCATGTCTGCAGCATAATTTGCTGCATTTAAGGCAGCCGGGGAAAAATCGGTTGCCATCAGTATTGTTTTCATAAAACTATTTTTTTTGCTTTAATAATATTGTAACAGTGCAATGTGATGGTAGTCTTTCAGTATATCTTTATTTACAAATTCTACATCACCTCCGTTTTCCAATACTTTAGACAGTAAAACTACTTTTAACTATTCCCCAAAATACTGACAGCCATCAGTAAAAACTTTGATTATGCTCATTTATCCCTTGCGGCGTACAGGTTGAATATTCACAAGGGATTTTATCTCTTCCATCAAATCAACCTGTGTGTTTTGAATCTCAAATAAGGTTTTCATTTGTTCAGTCATCAGCAAGTCCAATTTTCCATGCAGGTTGCGGATTTCAATTTCCGCTTTCAGGTTTATCAGGTAATCATTAACGGCCCTTTGCCTGTCTTTTTCTTCTTTGCGGTTCTGGCTCATCATGATAATGGGGGCCTGTAGTGCGGCAAGGGTTGATAGTAACAGGTTCAATAAAATAAAAGGAAACGGGTCAAATTGTTTGGTGAGCAGATAAACATTTATAACTATCCACAAGAACATAAATAAGAAAAACGAAATAATAAATTTCCAGCTTCCACCAAAGCCAGCCACTTTATCAGCCAGGCGGCTTACGAAAGGAGGGTTCCTGTCTTCAAACTCAAGGAGCTTATCGGATAATAATTTTTCTTCTTCAATAGCTTTGTGTACAATTTCGTTGAGCTTTTGAAGTTGTTCATTTTCCGTAGCAAGAAGTTGTTCATGTTTTACTTTAGACATTTTCGATAGCGTGATGATTATATTAGATGATGTTCAATACATGCCTTCGTTGATAGTACTTTGTACAAGAGCGCTTCGACAGTATAAGAATACCCAAATTAGCTGTGGCTGATGTTTCGCTAATTTACAACGCAATTAAAGTTCCACAATGGTATGCGGTACAAGTGAGTGACACAACGATGTTGAGAAATGAAATATCGTTTGGACAAAAAACTGTATTGCGAAATCCCGATTTTTTTCGGGAATGCCATGAAATACTTCTGCCCGGACAACAAAAAAAAGTATGGTTATAAAAAAGCGCCCTGCCTGATTGCGCAGGCAGGCGGAACGCAACAGAAACTTAATTATATTTTCTCAGCCGGGTACATAAAAGTTTTATTAATTATGTGCGATAAACAACGGCAGTTTCACTTCTTTCATCAATGAATCGGCCATGCTTTCCCGAAACCACCGGCTTACGGCCCCCCTTCTGTAAGCGCCCATTACCACAAGTGCGTTTTCGGATGTTTGTTTCAGGTGTTTTACAATTTCATCTTCGGCCCAACCCTTCGTTACAATATATTTTGCCTTGGGATAATGCCGATTCATAAACTCTTTCATCAGTTTGTTGTCAGGCAGGTGCAATGTTGTATTTATCGGGTTTACTGAAATTATTTCCGTTTCCAAATTCTCTAACTGTGGCAGTAAATAACTGAACATTTTTATGGCATGCACGGATGAAGGTTCGCAATCGTACAATAATATTATCTTATCAACGGGTTTATATTTCTGCGGCACTATCAGCACCGGGCATTGTGCATCACCTAATAAATCACGAATAAAACGGGTGGGTAACTTTTCAGTATGATGTGTAAGCGTTTCTTTGGAATCTATAATCAGCAGGTCGGCATATATACTTTCATGCTTCAACTCCTGTATGGCAATATTGCGGTCGTGGTGTAGGGTATATTCCAAGCCTGATTGCTGACAAGCCTTCTCAAAATTTTCCGCGGCGGCATCACGGGCCGCTTTATCTTTTGCCTCAAATTTTTTCAGCTTATCTTCTGATACACCTTCTTTCTCAATCAGGTCATAAATTTTATAGCTGGTGTATATCTGGTCATCCATAAAAACCCCAACGAGGTGCGTATTCGTTTGCTTTGCCAGGTATATGGCATAATCACTTGTACTCCCTGAGTATTTAAGGCCATCAAATGCGGCAATAATTTTTTTCATGTTTATTTTTTAATCTGGTAATTATACCCCCAATCCGTATAAGCCATCCCCTGCATCTGTTTCAACACAGGTTTTTCCCCTTCCGCAAGATTCTCCAAAAACACACCAGTTACTTTTGATTTTGTTAACCGGCCCAGGTAGCAGGCAAATTCCAAGGTATTTTCATCAGGGTTGATGGCATCAATGACCAGTAGTATCTTTGTCATACGATGCTTTTTTTCAAAGTTACTGACAGCTTAATCCGTTTTATATGACAGCGATTAGCAGACAGGGTGATTGTGGTCAAATAAAACGGGCTGGCCAGCAACAGCCCATTGAAACAAACAACGTAACTTTATGGGTAAACTTTAAGCAATGAAAATTGGTAAAATACAATGATTAATTCTTTCTATTTTATGGAGAAGATAAATACAAACGTAAAGAAAATATAAAAGAATAAAGATCGGATTCAGCAGTTCATGCCCTACAAAAAAATCAATTATTTATGATTGTGATTGTCTTTGGTTTACCAGGTTCCGGCAAGAGTTACTTCGCATCCGGACTTTCCACTTTGATCAATGCGGAATACATAAACAGTGACCAGGTAAGAAAGCACATGCCTGATAAAAGAACGTATTCACTAAATGAGAAATTATCAGTTTATCACGAGATGCTGTTAAAAATGAAGGAATTCCTGAAACAAAAAAGAAACCTGGTATTGGATGCTACATTTTACAAAAATGATATCAGGAAAAAATTTATGGACGAAGCCGAACAGAATGGTGGGATCAAGTTTATTGAAGTTATAGCCGATGAAGCTCTTATCAGGGAAAGATTAAAAACACCACGGGTGGATAGCGATGCTGATTTTGAAGTTTATAAGCTAATAAAAGAACAATGGGAGCCTTTATATGGGCTTCATTTAATATTGCGATCAACCAATGATAACATTGATGAGATGTTACTTAAAACCGCGGATTATCTGCATTTAGAAGATGACAAAAGAACAGATAAATGAACTGCTGTTGAAAGGGCAATTCGGCGGATACCAGGGGCTGCCAGTCATGATAGAAACACATATCTCCTGGGTATTTATATGCGATCAGTTTGTATATAAAATTAAAAAGCCCATACAATATTCATTCCTGGATTTTTCGAGCCTGGAAAAGCGGAAATATTTTTGCCATAGGGAAATAGAACTAAATAAAAGGCTAACTGATGAAATATACCTTGATGTGCAACCGGTAAGATCAATACCAGATCGCTATTTCATTGGTGGCAAAAACGGAGAAATAATTGATTACGCGGTAAGGATGAAAAAAATGGACCCTCAGAAGCAAATGGATGTGCTTTTGATGAACAATAAAGTAACAGGGGCGCACATACAAAATTTAGCGGAGCGAATTGCCATATTCCATAAAAAGACAGACATCATTTTCCAAAAGGATATTTTGGATGTTCAGAAGAAATTTGATGATTTGGGAGAAGAAAGTGATTACCTGAGCGAACAACTGAATGCCAATAGTAAGACTATAATAAACAACGCACTCGCTACCTCTTATGCATTTGTGCAAAAGAACAAAGCGCTTTTAGACAGCAGGCTTAAAGCTGGTTTTTTCAGGGATTGCCATGGCGATTTACATTCCAGGAATATTTTTTTATTACCCTATCCCCAACCTTTTGATTGCATAGAATTTAACGATGATTTCCGTCAGATCGATGTATTGAACGAGATTGCTTTTCTATGTATGGACCTTGATGCATTTGGCAGGGAGGATTTGAGTGATTTATTTCTTACCTGTTACAACAACCTGTTTCCTTCCATGAAAACCGAAGCTGATCGTAAGCTTTTTGTATATTATAAAAGTTACCGTTCCAATATCCGTGCGAAAGTCAATAGTCTCAGGGCCCGGAACGCCAATGATGGCGCACAGAGAATAGCTGCCCTAAAAGAAGCAGATAAATATCTTCATTTAATGGATGTTTATATGAAAGAATTGCAGGTTCAATCGCCGTAAGTTTCAATGATGGTCATATTTTTTTGAACCCAAAATTCATATTATACTCCACAAGGGTTAAAAAAGTGATTCGTGTTTCAGTACTCCTGGCCTTTCAAAGTTTAAGGCATATTTTTTTTGCCCGGGCTAAGAAGCTATTTGTGTTCATCGTTGCGTTAATAATCCCGATAGCGTATGCGTATCGGGACAGTCTATCCCGATAGAGAAGCGTATCGGGACCCTTCTATTCAACCATATTTTTTTTGTTGTCCGGGCTGAAGAATTTCAATTAGGCATCGTTGCAAATATGATTTTGTTATTATTTCTTTTTGGTAAAAAGAAATAATAATCACTCGTGTACTGAATACCATTGGGGAACTTTAATTGCGTTATGATGAGCGATTGTTTACCGTTGTTAATGAACTGGCAGAAGACCTCCCCTTTTGGAACATCCCGACCTGTGCCGACCTTTCGGCATTTTTCGGGAAAGCCTGTCCCGGTTCATCGGGAGGGCCGGGGGCAAAACAGGGTCTTCAAATTATGCCTCCCTTTAAAAAACAGTTCGCCCTTTGAAAATAAATGACCTGTAAATTTTACTCATGTTGTTATTAGCGAAACATCAGCCCCGGTTTATTTGGGTACTCTTGAACTGAACACCATTGGGGATCTTTTCCCAAGTTATATTTATTGAATAGGATTATGTATTTAGTTCGCATTTTTAGGATTGGCCTCAAAAAAAAGGCGTTCTTTACCCCCGTCAGCCAACTTGCGTACTGGGCAATTGAATTACCGAACTTAACTTAATGACATGGCCTTCGGGAATAAGTACATGCCCCTTTTTTCAGAAATTGGTTTTTAATGCGCCTGCCCTGTAATTGAGGCTATCCGTTGAAGCAATTGTAATAAATTACCGTCAATTTGCTAAGCTCCTTTTTTTACTTGCCAGGTTGTTATCCTTCTACAATTTGAGATTTTATTTCATATTCTCAGGTCTTACCAAAATATTTCTAATATATGAACGTTATTGTATTGTAGGAAAGAGCCTGTCTTCTTTTTACATATCCTTATAGCTATTAGAAACCAATTTAATTACCATGAAATCCAACAACTCTATCCTACACCAGGTTGTCTTTTCTTTTAAATCAGCCAGCAGCATTCGCAATTCGTACCATTTCACTCTTTTATTAACTGCATTTTTTCTTTTTATTTCTTTGGTATCATTTTCCGGGGAGATTAAAAACAATACCGCTGCATTATCATTCTATGGCAATTGCTCTTCTGTTTTAAAGGCTTCAACTTCGCCATTAACGGGAACGAAAAGTTTAAGAACCAATCTTTATTTATTAAATGACAATAACAGCACCATACTGGCAGATGGTGTTTTAGCGGAATATAATAATTTGTACCATGACAGTGTTTATTTGGAGGATGCTTATAAGTTCACCAATAGCGGTGAAAACCTGGGATTAATCCGTTATGGGGCTGTTTTGGCAATTGAAAGAAGGCCGGTCATTTCCACATCCGATACCTTATTTTTTAAATTATGGAAAACAACCTTGCGGAATTACCAGTTTGAATTCGTTACGATTAACCTGTATCACCCAGGAATGCAGGCTTTTTTGGAAGATGCTTACTTAGGTACAAGAACACTAATTGCACTTGGCGGAACAACAAAAATGAATTTTTCCGTCAATACCAATGCGGCATCTGCGAATGTAAACCGCTTTAGAATTGTTTATCAAACCACTTTTGCTGCTGTTCCACTGCCAGTTGCCTTTACTTCTTTTAAAGGATACCAGCAAAGTAATATTATTTCTATAGATTGGAAAGTGGAAAATGAGATCAATATAGAAAAATATGATGTAGAACGGTCATTGAACGGTACTGATTTTATTAAAGTAAATTCAATTGCCGTTGACGGCATAAATAGCGCTTATAACAGTTATTCCTGGATAGATGATAATCCCTTTAACGGAATCAATTTTTACCGTATTAAAAGTGTATGTCGCGACGGTTCAAAAAAAAATAGCCTTATTATTAAAGTTACTTACGGGAAAACCGGTGCCGGATATATTACAATCTATCCCAATCCTATTGAAGGAAATATGGTCAATCTACAGTTTACCAACCAGCCGACCGGGATCTACCAGGTGAGGATGATCAATAATAACGGACAGGTAGTATATTCAGGAAGATTACATATAAGTAGCGGCAATATTTCGCAGACTTTATTTACCGATAAAAAATTAGCAGGCGGAATTTATCAACTGGAAATTAAAGCCCCCAATAATACTGTTTATATACGGAAAGCTATTGTACAGATATAATGCTTTGGCATATTGCAAAATAACAAAAGTCTTTACTATACTGTAATTGCCTTTCCTGTTTGGAACGATAAATTTTCACTACAATAAAGAAATTGATTTCAACATTCAATAGTAAAAGTATCAAAATAAAAGTTTTTTTATCCAGGCCAATTACTTAAAAGATGGCTTACCTCTGAAACACAAAAATCCCCCGTTTTTTAACGGGGGATCTAATTTTTTATCAGGAGATGATTTTTTGATTAATAATCCCTGTTGTAACCACCGCTGCCGCCGCTTCTGTTGCCGCCGCTTCCACCATAACCGCCGCTTCCTCCGCTTCCTCCACTTCTTCCGCCGCCACCGCCATAACCGCCGCTGCCACCACTTTTCTTGTAGCCGCCGCCGCTGCTGCCACCACTTCCACCACCAAAACTGCGCTTTTTGAATCCACCGGCACCACCGGCACCACCTTCCTGGCGTGGTTGAGATTCATTAACGATTAACTTGCGGCCTTGTACTTCGCTTTCGTTTAAACTGGCGATAGCAGTTTTTGCTGCTTCATCGTCTTCCATTTCAACGAAACCAAAACCTTTGCTACGGCCGTTCATTTTGTCTTTCAGGATTTTAGCACTTGTTACGCTACCATACTGAGTAAATAGATTGCTTAGATCATCGTCGGTCATTGTCCAACTTAGATTTCCTACGTAAATGTTCATTGTAAAAACTTTTTAAAAATTAAATAAAAACAGTAATGACTTAGTTGGTACAATGAACTGAAAACGGACATCTAAAAGAGAGTTCTATCAGCTAACGACGAAAGACTAAAACATTAAAGCATTACAAATGTAACAATTTATTTAAAAAAACAAAGATTTTCAAAAAGATTTCATATTGCAGGCTTTTCCAATATCATTTGGGCCAAGCGACTATTCCTGTTATAAATATCATTCCTGAAATTCAATTTACCTTGTTTATCTACCCAGGCAGTGAAATAAGCAATAAATACCGGAATGGTGTTTTTAAGTGTTACATATTTCTCTACTCCTTTTGTCATGGCTTCAGTTATTTTTTTTTCTGACCAGGTTGTGTCATTTCTTAACAGGTATGCCGCTAGTGTTTTAGGTTCTGATAAGCGAATGCATCCGTGACTAAAAGCCCTGCTTTCTTCCTTAAATAAAGATTTAGCCGGGGTATCATGTAAATAAATACTATGACTGTTAGGAAATAAGAATTTTACGAGCCCCAAAGAATTATTGGGGCCCCGGTTTTTGACGTATGGATCCATTGTTCCATTCCATATTATGGTTCGCAAGGTAATTCGGATTTCTTTTCAGGGCAGGTAATATTTCTTTCTTCAGGATACCTGCAGGTATATTCCAATACGGACTGAAAACAATGTATTTCATATCGCCATTAAAGATTACTGTCTTATGCTGGTCTTTACCCACTACCACATTCATGCTAAAGGCCAAACTATCGTGCTCGAATATGTGCAGTTTATATTCGGGAATATTTACCAGCAGGTAATCACTGGTTAGTTGCACCGGCACCCAACGACTTCGTTCCATGTTCACCAATATTTGTTCAATTCTTTTTTCTATCGGGTAATTCATTTCTGTAAGGAGCGCTGTATTTATTATTCCATCTTCTTTGAAACCTAAGCGATGCTCAAATTGTTTTACACCATCCTGTAATGCAGTATCATAAATGTTGGGTTGATTATTTGTTGCTATGTCGCCTAATAAAAACAGCCTTTCCCGAATGGCCGAAATAGTGCCGGAGGAATCATCAAGCTTGTATGTTTTTTTATCGGCTTTAATCGTTGTCAGGTTACCTTTTGCATTTATACTATTGTACTTTTTTAGATATTCCTTTAATAAATTGTATTGCCTGAACACAGGCGAGTTTTCCAACACATTATCACCGTTTATCAACGAGTCTAATAATTGCTGGCTGGTAATTTTTTTGCGGGGCAGTAACCATTCTGTTGCCAGTGATTGCTTTTCACTCAATCCTTCCCATACATTTTTTGCATAAATTAAATATTGCCCTGTAAGCATTAACCCTGCAAAAGGTGATGGTTTGCTGCCATCCACTTCGTTTTCCATAATGAGGGTAAATGCTTCTTTGTAAGGTAATTTGTCAGGTATGCCTTCATCGCTGATATTTTGAATCCGGTTGTACAAATTGTTGGCGTTTTCTATCATTCCCTTATCATCATACCAGGCATAAGCATAGTTTCTACCTTTATAAAAACTGGCAATGTCTTTTTCAAATGTTTTGAAATTAGGGAAACTATCCAGGAAGGTTTTAATAATCGCACTATTGAATGTAATGGTGGTTTGAGCGCTGAAACTGCCTGGGATTCCCATCTCTTTTGCAGAAATTTTTGGAAGGGTGTCTTTATATGAAGGAGTACTTTTTGTGTTGTTATTACAATTGGTAAAGAGAATACTTAAAAAGAGTGTGACTATGAATAATGGAGTAAAAAACTTGCTTAACATAGATATGGTTTTGATCGGGGTATAAAAAATAGTGTTGCTCCCGGCTCCTGAAATACAAAGAAAAACAATTGTGTGGTTTTATAAAAGTTAAATAAAAAGTGCTGCTATGAGTTAAAAGTTTACACCTTTTTTAAAGGAGTAAACTTTACGGGCAAACTATTACTCCTGCAAATTGAAGGCTGGAGTACCACATAGGGTATTGCGGTACAAGTGTACCCAAATAAACCGGGTCTGATGTTTCGCTAATTACCCCGGTGCATCGGGAGGCAAAGATCCACAATGGTATGCGGTAGAAGGGAGTGACACAACGAAGATGCCCATTGTTTCACAGCCCGGACAATAAAAAACATAGTTGTATAAAAGGGCGGCGCAACAATGTTTGATTGAAACCAAAATGTTGGGGCAAAAAACAGTTACGCTAATATGTAAAGGGTTTGAATTAAAAGAATACGCCTTTTTAAATAGGTGTATTTTAAGGGAACAAAAAAAATCCGCCCAAATATTGAGCGGATCCTGAATTATATAATGTGAAAAATTATTCAGCTACTACTTCAAATTCAACTTCGCATTCGTTGCTGTTGCCGAAATCAATTTTTGCTTTAAATGAACCTAATTCTTTTACATCATCAAGGATGGTGATTCTGCGGCGATCAATTTCGTAGCCTTTTTGTTCTTTGATTGCACGTGCGATCTGAACTGAAGTTACGCTACCGAAAATTTTACCGGTTGTACCTGTTTTAGCGCCAATTTTTAATGGCCCGCTTGTTAATGTAGCAATTACGCTGTTGAGTTCAGCTAATAATTTAGCTTCTTTCTTAGCTTGTTGCTTTACTTTTTCTTCCCTTTGTTTTAGATTGCCAGGACTGGCCTCAATTGCTAATTTAGAAGGGATTAAAAAGTTACGGCCATAACCATTCTTTACTGTCACCAGTTCGTTGGTACCGCCAAGGTTATTTACATCCTGTATTAATATTACCTGCATGTTGTTTGCATTTTTACCCAATACGCTTTAGCGAAACTTTCATCCCGGTGCAATCGGGAATTAGGGTGGTGAAAAATTTTATTTCAATAGATCTGTAACGTACGGTAAGATGGCCATTTGGCGGGCTTTCTTTACTGCTTCGCTTACTTTGCGCTGAAACTTCAAAGAGTTTCCGGTAAGGCGGCGGGGCAATAATTTACCTTGTTCGTTCAGGAATTTTTTTAAGAAATCGGCATCTTTATAATCAATATAATGGATACCCATTTTTTTAAAGCGGCAATATTTTTTTGGACGCTTTTCAGCTTTGATCGCTGTGAGATATTTGATCTCGTTAGGTTTTGCCATGATTATGCCTCCGCTTTTTCGTTAGGTGAAAATTTTCCGCCACTTCTCTTTTTGTTGTTGTAATCGACGGCGTATTTATCGAGTACAGTATACATGTGACGCATTACTGATTCGTCACGTAAAAGTTGAGTTTTCAACTTTTCATTGAAGCTGGTTGGCGCTTTATACTCCATTACCCAATACAGACCAGTGGTCTTTTTGGCAATTGGATAGGCCAGTGATTTTAGTCCCCAGGGATTGGTGTGCAATACTTCACCGTCGTTTTCTTTAACGATAGCGGCAAATTTGTTCTGAGCGGCTTTAAATTCCTCTTCAGAAAGCACAGGGGTAAAAATCACCATCAATTCGTAGTCGTTCATTTCCCTGATTTTTAGTTTAAAAAATTAATTAATTCCCGTACAAATTTGATTACGGGGCTGCAAAGGTAGGGAATTAATGGATAATTTGGTAATGGATTTTGGATAATATTTCGGTCTATTGCCGGACTTCTTAATTTTGTGGCATTCCGGTTAACGTGATGGTTTGTTAAGCCAGGCCCAATAATTCAAGATATTCACTCTTGTAAGGTAGTACACACACACTAACTTTTTCCTACAGCGAATTAAACTGTATTAATCATTACTGGATAAGTATTAGCTTTTTTATTTAAGCCGGCTCTTTATTTGCCTCGTAATTAATATCATTTACAGCAATACCAGTTAAGTGCATATCTGCTTCTTTTTCTTCAAATAAAATGCTTTGTAAAATATCCGTTATATCCTTATTGCCCAAAGTGCTTGCTAACTGAGCCAGGCCACCATAAGTAGCTATCTCATAATGTTCCACTTTTTGTGCTGCCAATATGAGCCCTACATCCCTGGTGGCAGTGCCTTTTTTAGTTTCAGCAATAATTCCTTCACCCTCTTTTGTAATACCCATCATCGCTTCGCATTTTTTCGCCTGTGGCTTTTGATTCAATAGTTCAAATACTTTTTCGAGCCTTGTTACGTGTGTTTTTGTGATTTCAAGGTGGTCTGTAAATGCGGCTTTCAGTTTTTGGGTGCTGGCTGCTTTCTGCATTTTAGGTAATGTTTTTACCAGGTGCTTTTCTGCCCAGTAAATATCCTTTAACTCATCTTTAAAAAAACCTGCCAGCATGGAATCAGTAACTTTTTTTACCGGGCTGGTTTCATTTCCTTTGGCCATTTCAGGTTTTGCGGTTTTTTTTTGCAATTTGTTTATCATCTTGTTTAATTTTTAATGTGAGATAAGTTTTTATAAAGTAGAATTATGCCATTAATTAAAATACCAGAATAGGCTACATTATCGGGTTTGTCTTATTAGGTGGCTGATTGATGTGCAGTTTTAGTTCTACACCTGTGGATTTTTTTTCCCATTTTAACAATGGTATTTTGTATTCTTATGGTTTATTGTATTATTAAAATACCCTACAGTATTGCATTACAGTAGTAATCTATTCTTAATTATAATATTGGCAACATTTTAGAGATTGATGTATTGTCATAAAAAATCTTAAACAATAAAAATTAAAGACTATGAATTCAGGTAAATTGTTAACAGGCGTATTAATTGGCGCAGCCGCAGGCGCTATTTTAGGAGTATTATTTGCTCCGGACAAAGGATCAGAAACAAGGGTTAAACTTTCAAAGAAAGGTACTGATCTTAAAAACAATGTATCGGATAAAATAAATGATCTGGTAGATGGTATTTCCAAACATTATGAAGATATAAAGGCTGAAGCAGGTGATATGTATGCTGAAGGAAAGGAAAAATTTGGCAAAGCGAAAGCAGAGGTTAAAAATTCGTTTTCATAAACAAACCCATTGTTGCTTTTAAAATTATAATAATGGAAAATCAGCCAAATACTTTTGGATCCCTTTTTGAAAATGCCGGTGATTACCTGGAAACAAGGCTGGATTTATTAAAGCTGCAAGCTATAAGTAAATCTACCGATGTCACTTCATCAATTGTTTCCAGGATTACCATCGTGCTTATTATTTCGTTTGGAATGTTTATACTCAATATAGGATTGGCATTATGGGTAGGGGAATTAGTGGGGAAAGCCTATCTTGGGTTTTTCGTAGTTGCAGGCTTCTATGCTTTGCTGGCATTGGTGCTGCATCTTTTCAGGCATGCCTGGTTAAAAGAGCCGGTTAGTAGTATGATTATTAAAAAAATGCTCAATTAGATCAATATGGAAATCAAAAATTCTGAGGATTTAAAGGCTGCTATTCTTGAACTGGAAGTTAGAAAGATAAGAGAAAAGCAGCAACTGGTTGAGAACTTTCACGCACTAACAGAAAGCTTAAAGCCAATTAACCTGATTAAAAGCACGTTTCACAAAGTAAAAGAAACCCCCGGTATAACAGGCAATGTCTTAAAAGCAACCTTAGGACTGGGTGTGGGGCTTCTTTCTAAAAGATTTTTGTTTGGTAATTCCACTGGGTTTTTAAAAAAGATTTTAGGCTCGGCAATTGAGATGGGAGTAGCCGGGTTGGTAGTAAAAAAATCTGATAATATAAAATTTACCGGCAATCGGTTTTTTAAAACCCTCTTCCGGTCAAAAAA
>JANOTW010000131.1:0-4383 GCA_031416575.1 Ferruginibacter sp. | reverse complement strand
AACGATGTAGCCGGTTTCTTCAATTAGTTTTCCTATTTTATCTAAAGTTGTTTGTGTGTATTTCATGCCCCCAGCCCCTAAAGGGGAGTTTGGTGAGTCGCAAAAATATTGTATCCCATTTTATTTAAGTGAGAAACAATTGTAGAGAATTTCATTTTTTACAAACTGTTTCGCAGCTTCCCTTCAGTGTCCCGAAGTTTCGGGATGGGGGTGGCTTTATTTACTTGTCATCGTCACCACAGGTATAATCATCTCCTCCAAACTAATGCCTCCATGCTGAAAAGTATTTTTATAATAATTAACGAAATGATTGTAATTGTTGGGATAACAAAGAAACATATCCCCCTTGGCAAAAATAAAAGATGAGTTTACATTTGGCACGGGCAGGCCTGCTTCCCTGGGATTTTTAAAGGCCAATACTTCTTTGGGTTCGTAATTCAAATTTCTGCCATGCTTGTAACGCAGGTTAGCGGTGGTTTGTTTATCGCCAATTACTTTAGCAGGCGTTTTTACCCTTACACTTCCATGATCCGTTGCTACGATGACGGTAACTTTTTTTTCCGCTATTTTTTTTAACGCCTGGTGAAGCGGGGAGTGTGTAAACCAACTTTCGGTTATGCTGCGGTAACTGGTTTCATCACCCGCCAGTTCTTTCAGTACTTCCATCTCCGTACGTGCATGGCTCAGCATATCTACGAAATTATACACTATCACATTGATGTCATTCTGCAGCATGTTATGAATATTATCCACCAATTTCTGCCCGTCATGATTATTCGTAATTTTTGTATAGGAATATTTCAAATCTCCCTTGCCCATTTTCTTTAACTGCGCTTTAAAAAATGCCTCTTCAAACATATTTTTACCGCCCTCTTCATCATCATTTTTCCATTGGGCGGGAAATTGTTTTTCAATGTCCACAGGCAACATGCCTGCGAAGATGGCGTTACGGGCATATTGGGTGGCGGTGGGTAATATGCTATAAAAAGTTTCTTCCTCGTGTATCCGAAAACTTTCCGCGAAAATTGGCTGTATTGTTTTCCACTGGTCAAAACGTAAATTATCTATCAGCACAAAAAATAATGGAGTACCCTTTTCGAGGTGTGGAAATACCTTAAACTTCATCATGGTATGGCTCATAATAGGGCCATCACCGCTTTTTTCACCCACCCAGGATGCATAATTCCTGGAGATGAATTTGAAAAACTCCGTATTGGCTTCCGTTTTTTGGGTTTGAAATACTTCCTGCATTTCGGGGCTGTCACTTTTTTTCATCTCCAGCTCCCAATACACTAATTTTCTATAAAGTTCCATCCATTCATTATAATCAGGATTGTTGTTAAGCGCCATAAACAAACTACGAAATTCCTGCTGGTAGGCCGAAGTGGTTTTTTCAGCGACCAATCTTTTATTATCAATCAATTTCTTTAAGCTTAGCCATACCTGGTTAGGATTTACGGGCTTAATCAGGTAGTCACTTATTTGAGAGCCAATAGCTTCATCCATCAGGTTTTCGGCCTCATTCTTCGTGATCAATACAACCGGCAGGTTACTATTTACTTCTTTTATTTGTTGCAGGGTTTGCAGGCCGGTAATGCCGGGCATGCTTTCATCCATCAATACCACATCTACAATATTGGTTTTTACAAATTCCACCGCATCAAAACCATTGGTCTTGGTATGCACTTCATAACCTTTGTTTTCCAGAAATAAAATCTGAGATGTAAGGCTCTCTATCTCGTCATCTACCCAAAGTATTTTTGATATGCTCATGAAAATGAATTATGAATGAAGAATGAAGAATGAGGAATTTTTAATTATTAATTTTTAATTCAACAATCCTTGCAATTCGTACAAATTTAATTTTTTAACCCTATGCTTACCAGCTTTATTTAGCTTTGTGCATCTTTTAACAGTAAATCGTTTCAGTTGAAGGTACACCCATAAACAACAAACTACAAACAACTTAATGTTACCCAGAAAAATAATCAATGACCCTGTTTACGGATTTATCACCATTGATGATGAACTTATCTTTAAAATAATTGCTCATCCGTATTACCAAAGGCTTCGCCGCATACACCAGATGGCGATGGCCCTTCTGGTTTATCCGGGCGCTGTACACACAAGGCTGCACCACTCCTTAGGCGCTTATCATTTAATGCGCAATGCTTTACAGGAGTTAAAAAATAAAGGGGTGCAAATAAGCAAGCCCGAAGAACAAGCTGCCCAAATCGCCATCCTGTTACATGATATTGGCCACGGCCCCTTTAGCCATGCTTTGGAAAATGTATTGATTGAAGGGATGCACCATGAAGCAATTTCTTTGCTGCTGATGAAAGACCTGAACAAACAATTCGACGGGCAGTTGCAAATGGCGCTGGATATTTTCACCAACGTTTACCGTAAAAAATTTTTGTACCAGCTCATCAGTGGCCAATTAGACGTTGACAGAATGGATTACCTGACAAGGGACAGTTTTTTTTCCGGTGTAAGTGAAGGTGTAATAGGATACGACAGGATCATAAAAATGCTAACGGTACACAACGGGGAACTGATGGTGGAAGAAAAGGGGATCTATTCGATTGAGAAATTTTTGGTATCCCGCCGCCTGATGTATTGGCAGGTTTACCTGCACAAAACCGTTTTGTGCGCCGAGCAAATGCTGAAAAGGATCATTAAAAGGGCAAAATACATTAAGGCATCCACCCAATTGCCCCTCCACCAGTTTATCAATGAGCCGGTTGATACGGTAACGCTGGAACAATTTTGTAACCTGGATGATTATGATGTTGTTTCAGCCATTAAAGGCTGGTGTACTCACCAGGACAAAATATTGTCTTTCCTGAGTAAGGGTATCATTAACCGTGATTTGCTGAAAGTGAAATATTTCGCGGAACCGGTGAATGAAAAACTGATGGAAGAAAAAACAAGGGAAGCGATTCAAAAAATGAATTTAAGCCCTGAAGATGCAGCCTGGCTTGTATTTACCGGTGAAGCCTCAAGCAGCACCTATAATTTTGAAGATGAAAAGATCAATATTTTATTCAAAGACGGATCGGTAAAGGATATATCTGAAGTGGACGATGCCCTGATTAATCAAAACCTGAGCGGCAGCATTAAAAAATATTACATTTGTTACTTAAGATAGCTTTTTAAAAGCTAAAAACCATGCAATTCTCCGCATTACAAATAGCTATTATGGTCAACGGCAAAATAGAAGGCAATGCCGATACGCAGGTAGCATCTTTTGGTAAAATAGAGGAAGCTATCAGCGGTCAGCTTGCTTTTTTGGCCAACCCCAAATACGAGGAATATTTGTACAACACCCATGCTTCCATCATCATCATTAATGAAACGCAGGAATTAAAGCAGCTTATACCGGCAACCCTTATCCGGGTACCGGATGCTTATGCCGCTTTTGCTACTTTGTTGGATAAATACCAGCAAATACAAACACGGGAGTTAAGTGGTATTCAGCAACCCGCATATATTGATGCTACTTCCAAGATAGGCGAAACTGTTTTCATCGGCGCATTTTCATACATTGGCGTAAATGCGGTAATTGCTAATGGAGCCAAAATTTTTCCCAATGCATATGTAGGCAACAATGCTATAGTAGGAGAAAATTCGATCATCCACCCGGGTGTAAAAATTTACCACGATTGTGTGATCGGCAAAAATGTGGTGATACATGCAGGCGCTATCATTGGGGGTGATGGCTTTGGTTTTGCACCGCAGGCCGATGGTACTTTTAAGAAAGTACCCCAGATTGGTAATGTTATTATTGAAGATGATGTGGAAATTGGTTCCAATACCACTATTGATCGGGGAACGATGGGAAGTACTCATATTAAATCAGGTGCCAAATTAGATAACCTGTTACAGATAGCCCATAATGTGGAAATAGGCAATAACTCCGTAATAGCGGCACAGGCAGGCATTAGCGGCAGCACAAAAGTTGGAAACAATGTAATGATTGGCGGACAGGCAGGCATTGTGGGCCATATAATAATTGCCGATGGAAGTAAAATAAATGCACAAAGCGGGGTAAGCAAATCAATGAAAAAACCTAATAGCGCAGTAACAGGATCACCGGCCTTTAACTACACCGCCGCATTAAGAAGCCAGGCGATCGCAAGGAAATTACCCGATCTGGAAAAAAGAATAAAAGAACTGGAGGAAATTGTAAAAGAGTTGAAGGACAAATTGGGAAGCTGATTAATAAAGAATGCAAGGCATAGAGTGCCTGCCTTTAAATGGGCAAATATTAATCTTCCGAAAATTTATAATCCTGAATAAAACGTAATAAAATATCCCAATGGTATGCGGTACCTGTGAGGTTTTGGCAAGATGGCTAATCTATAACGCAATAAAAGACCC
>JANOTW010000130.1:0-2849 GCA_031416575.1 Ferruginibacter sp. | reverse complement strand
CAGGAAGGCGCTGGATAATCTGGACTTAAGCTACATGGTAAGCAATGCCTATGCTGCTCCCCGTAATCGACTTGAGGCAAAGCTTGCGGAGATCTGGCAACAACTGTTTCAAATAGAGCAGGTGTATTTGGGATAATTTTTTTGAGCTTGGCGGGCACTCCTTACTGGCGACGCGGCTAATATCAGCTATCCGCAAAGAACTGGAAGTGGAGTTGGCGATAAAAAGCCTTTTCACCCATTTTACCATTGCAGCGCTGGCTGCACATCTTGAAACCCAGGGTGGGGCCTTGCTATTACCTCCCATTAATGTGCAGTTAAGGCCGGAACATATTCCATTATCATTTAGCCAAAAACGTGTTTGGTTTATTGACCAGATGGGAGGCTGGCCGCATTACCATATACCCACGGAATTACGGCTAAAAGGTAAGCTTGATATTGAAGTATTGTCAAATGCGGTACAGCAAATAATCAACCGGCACGAAATCCTACGCACGGTAATCCGTGACGGGGAAGGGCAGGGTTATCAATATATAAAAGAAAAAGATGGATGGCGGTTAACTGTAGTAGATGGTTCGGTATTCAATGAAGATCCAGAAGGTTTACAAAACAGCATAAATCAATCAATTGACGCCCCGTTCAATCTTTCTAAAGATTACATGTTACGTGCAGTCTTGTTTGCCTTAGCGGGGCAGGATCATATTTTGGTGGTAACACTTCACCATATTGCCTCTGATGGTTGGTCTGCTTCCATAATAGTTAATGAACTGACGGAGTTTTACAATGCCTTCATGGAACAACGTGAAGTTGCATTGGCAACGCTACCTGTTCAATATGCTGATTACGCGATTTGGCAGGGTAAATATTTACAGGGGGAGGCATGGGATACCAAAATTAAATACTGGAAAGATAAGCTGGAAGGTATAAACGCCTTGCAACTGCCCACCGATTATCCAAGGCCCCTGGTTGAAAGCAAAAGCGGGGATGTTGAAAATTTTAAATTAGACAAGGAATTATCAGATCAGTTGCGGTTATTGGGCCATCAGCAGGGGGCTACTTTATTCATGACATTACTCTCGGCTTTTTATGTATTACTTTACCGCTATAGTGGACAACAGGATATTTGTATTGGTACCCCGATAGCTGGCCGCCAGCAACAGGAACTGGAAGGGCTGATCGGTTTTTTTGTAAATACGCTTGCCTTGCGCTGTGAATTGATTGGCAGTACTTCATTCGGGGATTTTTTGCAACAGGTAAAAACCACTACCCTGGAAGCTTATGATCACCAGGAAGTGCCATTTGAAAAGGTGGTGGAGTTGGTTATGAAGGAAAGGGATTTGGGCAGAAGCCCCCTTTTTCAGGTGATGTTGGTGTTACAGAATACTCCGGAGATCCATGATGTGCAACTGGCTAACTTGCAGTTATCCAAATGGGAAACAAGGGTATCAGGAAACCATACTTCCAAATTTGAACTAAGTTTCATCATAACGGAAACTGTTCAGGGGCTTGATGTTACAGTTGAATATTGTACCGGCCTGTATAACGGGCAAACCATCAAAAGGATGATTGGGCATTTTACGGAACTACTGAAATCAGTTGTAAAAATGCCCGAAGTAAGTATTGGAAAATTGCCGATGTTAACCCAATCAGAGCAACGCCAGTTACTGTTTGAATTCAATGCTACCCTGGTAGGATACCCTAAAAATAAAACGATCAATGATTTGTTCGAGGGGCAGGCAGCACTAAAGCCAAACGATATTGCGCTGGTATTTGAAAGTGAACAATTGACTTACATGCAATTGAATGATTGCTCCAACCAGTTGGCCCGTTATTTACAAAAAAGAGGCGTAAAAGCAGGCACCCTGGTCCCCATTTGTATAGAACGAAGCGTAGAAATGCTGGCAGGCATGCTCGCCATCTTAAAAGCGGGTGGGGCTTATGTACCTGTTGACCCTGATTATCCCGCAGACAGGATCAGTTTCATGCTTGAAGATACAGCCGCCCGAATAGTGTTGTGCAGCAGAAAAAGCAGGGTAAAATTACCTGTTACAGAAAATATCGGCATTATAGAAATTGACGGGGATTGGCTGGCTATTAGTAAGGAACCGGCAGATAATTTACAAATAGTTGCACGACCTGATGATCTTGCTTATGTAATTTATACTTCCGGTTCCACAGGAAAACCAAAAGGTGTAATGATAGAACACAAAAGTTTAGCCGCATCCACGCTATCCCGGAAAGATTATTATGCAAACCTGGATTCGGTATTTTTAATACCTTCTTTCGCCTTTGATTCTTCAGTGGCCGTGATCTTCGGGACACTAATAACCGGAGGCAAATTGATCTTATGCAGGGACCATGAAATAAAAGACCCCGCTTCTGTTAAACGCTTACTTGAACAAGCGCAAACCATCCTTTGCGTACCATCCTATTACCGGTTTTTATTGGAGGATGGACTGATACAAAACTCAGCTTTATCAAATGTAATTTTAGGTGGCGAAAAGGTGGAAGAACAATTAGTGTCTGAACATTATAAACAAACCAAAAATATTTCACTTTACAACGAGTATGGGCCAACTGAAGCAACCGTATGGTGTACCGTTTCCGCAATTGAAAAAACAAGCAACCTGGTAACAATTGGAAAGCCAATTAACAGTGTAAAAATCCATATTGTAAACACGGAAATGCAACTTGTTCCTATTGGGGTTACCGGAGAGTTGTGTATTGGTGGGGTACAGGTAGCCCGGGGTTATCTGAACTTACCCGGATTAACGGAAGAAAAGTTTATTACCAACCCATTCAATAATGATCGGGAAGAAAGGATATATAAAACGGGTGACCTGGCGAGATGG
>JANOTW010000129.1:0-3648 GCA_031416575.1 Ferruginibacter sp. | reverse complement strand
GCTGTAAATAAAGCCGGTAAAATTGATGAAAATTTTATGCGGATCATTCGGGACCACATCATTACCGGTAATGTAACTGCTGCAAGAAGCCTTGCGAAAAATACGGATAACCCTGTGGCGAGAATGATTGATAAAGGCATTCAGCGTATTGGCAAACCCATTGATGCCATTGAAAAGAGTATGGATAATGTGGGCAAACTGGAAATGTACAAGATGGAAAAAAACCTGTCCATTCTTTCCGTAATATCCCGAATTGCGCCCTTGTTTGGTTTTGTGGGTACCATTGTTGGATTGGTATTGTTGCTCAAAGAGTTCGCAACCATCAGCAATCCTTCGGTGAGCCAGATAGCTGATGCAATGTATATTAAATTAATTACCAGTGCCAGCGGATTGATCATCGGTATGTTGGCGTACCTGGGTTACAGTTACCTTGATACACAAATAAACCGGACAGCCAACCGAATGGAATCAGCCAGTAGCGATTTTATTGATATTTTGCAGGAACCTCATAAATAATTGATAATTGATAATTAGATAATGGATAATGTATTGCCATCCAGCTTTTCTTTATCGCAGAATGGATCAACTGTTTTATGAATGAATTATCCGCCATTAAATAAATCATTACCTATCAACAATTACTCAGTATTTTTCAAATTATCAATTATCAATTAATAAATTATAAATTAGCAATGGGCCTTAGAAGAAATAAATTAAGAGAAAGCCATGATGAAGTGGATACCGGGCCGCTCAATGATATTTTATTTATCCTGTTGATGTTCTTTTTAATGATCTCCACACTGGCCAATCCGAACGTAATAAAGATGAGTGTGCCCAGGGCGAAGAGTGATACTAAAACCAAGCAAAGTGTAGTGGTGAGTGTTGACAAGGATAAAAATGTGTATGTAGGCTCCAGGAAAATCGTTATGGATTCATTGGAATCAGCTTTAAGAAAATATATTCACCAGGGCGACAGCATCAAACCCGCCGTAGTGATCAATGCGGATTCTTCATCGCAATGGGGCGAAATAGTAAGGGTGATGAAAGTTGCCAGGCGGTTAGGCGCTTCTACTTCCGCAACAGTCACAGGAAATGAATAAAACGTTTTTACTTTTTTATAAATTAGAAAACTTATTATACTGCACAAGGGATAAAAACGTGAGTAAAAAATTTTTGTCCGGGCAGTGAAGCTATGTGGATTCCCGAAAAAATCGGGATTTCGCAATTCAGTTTTTGTCCAGGCTAAGTACACTGCTCAACATCGTTGCATCGCCCTCTTGTACTAAATACCATTGGGCAACTTTAATTACGTTTTAAATTAAATCGGGAGCGTATTTTATTTGGTTATTTTACAAAATAAATATCAATAATTTATCCCTTGCGCAGTATAACAGCTTTCAACATTCTTTCTTTCCCGTACATATCTTTCTTTATTTCTACCTTATAATATTGTTCAAATACTTTCTTGGTTGCTTTTGCAAAATCTTCATGGATTTCTACATAAATTTTTCCATTACCGCTGAGGTGTTTTTTTCCAAAAGCAGCGATCTTCTCATAAAATAACAATGGCGCGTTATCAGGCACAAACAGGGCGGTATGCGGTTCAAAGGCGGTAACATTTTTATCTAATTTATCTTTTTCGTTTATTGGGATATAAGGGGGGTTACTTATGATGGTATCAAACACAGGCAGGCCTTTCCAACTGTTTTCATCTAAAAAGTCTATCTGCAAAAATTGGATGTCCACCTGCTGGCTTATTGCATTATTTTTAGCAATTGATAAGGCACCGGGGCTTACATCTATTGCATACATCATCACTTCAGGTAAATTTTTTTTAACGGCTATAGCGATACAGCCACTTCCAGTTCCAATATCCAGCATCAATAACCGGCGGCCGGTATCCGTTTGCTGTCTTCTTTCTGATAATTCGTGACTGCTTACTGCTGACTGCTGTCCGGCAACTACCTGTTGCCAATTGTCAATTAATAATTGAACCAGTTCTTCCGTCTCCGGCCTTGGTATCAGTACCTGTTCATTTACCCTGAGTTTCATTTTGTAAAACCATGCTTCGCCCAATACATATTGAACCGGCTTATGTCGGAGTAAAGCGCTCAGGCAATCATTCAAATGCCCCGATATTTCCATAGTAAAGGTATGCTCCGGGTTTTTTATTATGTCAGCACGTTGTAATCCAGCTACACTTTCAAATACCCAATCCGTTATTACAGCCGCTTCATTAGCACTGTAAATCAGTTTGAGTTGTTGTAAATATTCCCTGTATAATTCCTTAACCGTCATTAAAGCAAACATAGTTTATTTTTCTATTCATACTTTTGCGGCTTGACAGGCCATGAAACATATATGCATCGTTGTATTGAACTGGCAAAGCTGGGAGCAGGCAACGTGGCCCCCAATCCAATGGTGGGTTCGGTTTTGGTTTACAATGATCTCATTATTGGAGAAGGCTACCACCGGCAATACGGTCAGGCGCATGCCGAAGTGAATTGTATAAAAAGTGTAAGCGAAGAAAACGAACACCTGGTTGAAAAGTCAACTTTATATGTTTCATTAGAACCGTGCGCACACTTTGGTAAAACCCCACCATGTGCGGATCTTATCATTGAAAAAAAGATTCCGGCTGTAGTAATAGGCTGCAGGGATAGTTTTCAGCAGGTGGATGGCAAAGGGATACAAAAATTACAGGCGGCAGGTATCAAAGTTATTACCCCTGTTTTGGAAAAGGAAGCATTGGAGCTCAATAAGCGTTTCTTTACTTTTCATAATCTACAAAGGCCCTTTGTAATTTTAAAATGGGCGCAAACAGCCAATGGGAAAATCGCCAATAGCGATTACTCCCGCCTGTTCATCAGCAATGAAATAACCAACCGCAAAGTGCATCAATGGAGAAGCAGCGAAGCATCCATTTTGGTGGGAACCAACACTGCTTTGCGGGATGACCCATCTTTAACAACCAGGCTTTGGCCAGGCAACAACCCGGTGCGAATGGTAATTGATAAAGAATTGCAATTGCCCTCCTCCCTGCATTTATTTGATGGCACTGTGAAAACAATCGTATTTAATACCATTCAACAGAAAGATAAAGGACAGATCCTTTATTATAAAATTTCAAAAGAAAAAAGGTTTATTGCTCAAATAATGGAAGCGCTCTATCGGTTAAACATTCAAAGCGTATTGGTAGAAGGAGGAACCAGGCTACTGCAATCTTTCATTGATGAAAATTATTGGGACGAAGCAAGCGTAATAACAAATGCGGAATTGGAAATTCCTGCCGGTATCCAGGCGCCGGTGCTTTACAATGCGGTGAAAGTATCCGGCGAAAAAATATTAACCGATACTATTCATTATTACAATCATCTTTAATCCGGTTAAGCATGGGCTTCATTTGGGTATTTCTTTATGCGCTAATTTACAGGAAACGTTTATATAACGGCATGATGTTGCTTTAAACAAAACGTGGGAAAAGATCCCCAATGGTATGCGGTACAAGAGGGCGATGCAACGATGTTTATTCATTGTTCAATTGTTGGGACAAAAAAATAATAAAACATGCAACTGATTTTGCGAAGTAACAGGAGTTTTGAGATTTTCATTTGTTAACCAGGCATGAATTTCTTTATTAATAACACG
>JANOTW010000128.1:0-2457 GCA_031416575.1 Ferruginibacter sp. | reverse complement strand
CTTTGATTTGCTCAAAGTTCATATTTGTCATTTCCAAAGATATTTTGTCCTTGATTGCTCTAAAAGTTTTGACTGTGTCAAACTCTTTTTCTTGTACTGTTTTTTTAGTTTCAGTCTTCATATTCTAAAATTTCTTTTGGTGAACGTATTTCTAATGGTTGATAATTGGAACGAATGTTGACTGAGTTGTAACCTCGAATTCTGTAAACGTTTACGATGTGTTTAAAATTCCAACTTATTAAAATGTCAACCTTGTAAATTGTTGCAGTTGCAATGTGTACGCAGTCGTCAAAACTTGTTTGTCCTACAACTTGTCAAACGCCCCTCCAAAAACCGAAGTGTCAAAATAAAATCTTTGCATTTTATCAATTTATAATTTCTAGTGTGAAGATAATATTTTTTTCTGGCTCATCTGTTTACTAGGTCAATGCACTGGCTGGTAACGTTTTGGTATTGCTGTCAGGTAAGGCATTTAAAAAACGTCCGCCCGGAACCAATGCCTGGATATTTTTAAAAGTTGAAGATAACAACAAAAAGCCAAATTGAAAACCGTCAGCCGGAACTGTTGCTGACAGCGTACTGTAGCCGAAGCTTACAACGTCCTGCCCCACTTGCAGCAATACGGTATGAGGGGGATGAACATTATTGAAACAACAAAACCGCCTGCAAAAAATGGGTAAAGAAAATTATATGGCAACACTTAAAAAGAAGCGGCCAACAACCGCCGTACCCTACAAACATACTGAGGCCCAAACCAAGGCCGGCCTGCTCTTGCACCTATAGCAACAGCCTGTTGGTGCCTCTGCGCTTAACACTCCCGTAAACCGGGACAGGCAGGTAGCAAAAATGCCCCCGTTAGCTCTTTTCTAACGGGGGCATTTTTTCGGGGGCATTTCTTCTACCTGGCTTAATGTTGGGCGCATACCCTTCAATGAGTTATAGTCCATTTAATGGTGATCTTGGAGCTCTTGATATTATATTTATAAAAAAGCTCACCAAAGTGAGCTATTACTGTATTATTAATGACGTTTATCCTTTGGAGGCATGGGGTCTTTTCCATAGCTGTCTTTATCCTGTATTCGTCCATCTCTACCATGAATTACAAGTTCAGAATGATTGTTCCTTGCAATCTCTCTAGCCACATCAACAGCCTCTTTTTTAGTATCAGTTATTACTGTGAACCGTTCGCTTCCTTCTTTTTTCACTGCCCACGCATTACCTAAGGGAACTACGTGTTGATTTTTTTTAGCCATTTGAAACAAATTTTTTAATATTCAAAGGTATTATAAAATTTCCTTCAAAATAGATTTTACAGCGGAAATTTTACTTTGAGCTTCTGTCTTATATATGGCAGTAATTTTGTATCTCATTTCGGGAGTCCATCCGGCAATTAAATTCCATTCATTTAAAAGCTTCGATTTTATTTTTACTTCTGAGCCAGAATAAAAAAGAAGTTTAGGCAAGTCATGATTTCGAATTTCCTGTAATGTTTTAATTGCTAATCTTAGATTTCTTTTATTTCCTGAAGCAGAATAATATGATTGAAATTCCAATTTTGTTTCCGGGAAACCTTTTGAAAAAATATAAATTCTACAGATTTTGTATTTGAAAGCAATTTCAATTGCGTAACCCGCCATATAAATTGCAGATGAATATCTGCGGTTCTCAAATAATACTTCTGCATCTCTTACACGTCGGTTTACTAATTCTCTTAAAACTGGTTTTGGAATCATTTTTAAAATTAAAAGCTGTAAAGCTAATTCGGTTCATCGAACAATATATTGTTTTTTTAAATAAAAGTGTTACAAATTTGCAATAGGGTGACGTGTAACGATCAGGTATTGCTGTCAGGTGGGGTTTTTGAAAAACGTCTGCCCGGAGCCAATGCCTGGATTGTTTTAAAAGTTGAAGATAACAACAAAAAGCCAGTTAGCATTCTGTCAGCCGGGCTACTACTGCTGCCAGCGGGTTGCAGCCGAAGTTTACAACG
Source organism: Ferruginibacter sp. (assembly GCA_031416575.1). Taxonomy (GTDB): domain Bacteria; phylum Bacteroidota; class Bacteroidia; order Chitinophagales; family Chitinophagaceae; genus Ferruginibacter. Next base: position 467 of record JANOTW010000128.1, on the reverse strand, counting down.
TCATGCCCCACTTGCAGCAATACAATGTTACAAGCCAGTGCGGAGTTTAAAAGCGGTAACAAATAATGGAAGGGCATACTGCCGTTTTTTTTAATTGTACTCTTTTAAAGCAAGTTAAAGAGGTGCTCCTGGCTACTAATTGCCTTCAGTAAAGGAGCAGTGGCACCCTGCAAGGCGCCGGTCAACAAACAATAACCAAAAGCCCCCCATTAACATCTTTTTAATGGGGGGCTTTTTCTGGGGGCTTTCGGCTATTGTTCTTAATGTTGTGTGCTGTAATATCATTCTATTGCTGTAATTGTAATTGGTTGTGGATAAAAATATCTCTTACCTTCTTTATCCATAAATTCTATATTGTCAATGGTTATAGTACAGTTAGGAATTATCCTTCTCCAAATATTTTTCAAGTCATTGTCAAAATATTTTGATTTTATTGAAGCTTGCTGTACGTCGGATTGTCCGATGTA
>JANOTW010000127.1:0-1711 GCA_031416575.1 Ferruginibacter sp. | reverse complement strand
GGACAAAGAAAGATTGGAATATCAGTCAGAACGGTAATCATTATTTAAACTTTGAACTACATCATTTATTGATTTACCGGGACAAAAAGACAATGAAATTCAAATGTAAGATTGGTGATATATTTGGACAAAAATCATTCGATACATTAGAGCAGGCAAAAAATGCAATCTTTACAGGAATTAATTTTTTAAAAGAAAAAGAGAAATGGTAGAACGGGCATTTTTAACAGGAAAAAGGCTAAGGCAATATTGCATTTGTAAAAACAATTCCTACCAAATCAACTGCATGAAAATATTCCCGTTAAAAATGAAAACGAACCCGGGCCTTCCCGGAAAAAGCAGTTCAATTATTGAGTACATACAATTAAGTTGATCCAATGATAAAAATATTTCCTTCGCTGATTGTCATTTTATTTTTTGCCTGCAGGCAAAACGTAAAAATTGAAGGTCCTGCCGGCTACGGCCTTGCCAGGCCGGAGATATTAAAAATGCCTTCCGGCTTAAATGAAATATCAGGTATCGCTTTTAATGCCGGTAAACCTGATACCCTGTATGCAGTGCAGGATGAAGAAGGCAAGTTATTTTATTTACCTGCCACCACCCAGGATGTACAACATGAAAAATTCGGAAAAAAAGGCGATTACGAAGACATCGCCATTTGTAATGGCGCCATCGTAATACTTAGAAGTGACGGGGTGTTATTTTCATTCCCGTTAAATGCGACAGGCGGCGATCAAATAAGCGATGTGCAGCAAACCGCAGGCCTGTTGCCAGCCGGGGAGTATGAAGCGATGTATGCTGATCCGGCTTCCAGCCTGTTATATGTTTTGTGTAAGGATTGTAGCACGGATAATGCAAACAAAAGTATCAGTGGATATATCCTGCAAATGACACCGGGAAATGGCATCGGATTAAAAAGTAATTTCCAGGTAAACACAAAAGATATTGCTGCGAAACTAAATGAAAAGAAAATTTCATTCCGGCCATCGGCATTAGCAAAGTTTAAAAGAAATAACAAATGGTACATATTGTCATCCGCTAATAAATTGCTGGTAGTAACAAATGATAAATGGGAAATAAAAGAAGTGTACCCACTTGATCCTGCACTTTTTCCTCAACCGGAGGGAATCGCTTTCGACAAAGATGATAACCTCTATATATCCAATGAACGTGCTGCGGCCAACAGTGCAACCGTATTAAAATTTACATTCGCGAAAGATAAAAAATAATCCATGTTCCGGTTAAAGCGTTTTTATATCATTTACTGCATTTGCTGCCTTCATCTTTTTGGGCCAGCCGCCCATTCGCAGAATGTGGATATTGATTTACTAAAATCAATCAATCCCCAATATCCGCAGGCTGGTTTTTGGAAAACCACCAGCAGTTCTTACCTGCTTGTTTCCGGTACGGCATCACTGGGTTCATTGGCTTATGCGCTTATTAAAAATGATAAGGGCCTGCAGCATAAATCGTATGAATTGCTGATTGGTATTGGTATTGATATCATCGCAACGGGTGGTTTGAAAGAAATATTCAAACGCCCCCGCCCCTATGTTCAATATCCAAATGATGTTTTTGTTTTAAATACGTCAAAGAGTTATTCATTCCCTTCCGGGCATACCTCCGTTGCATTCGCTACCGCTACCTCGCTCGCCCTCACGCATAAAAAATGGTATATCGTTTTGCCTGCATACTTATGGGCGGGTAGTGT
>JANOTW010000126.1:0-12781 GCA_031416575.1 Ferruginibacter sp. | reverse complement strand
ACTCAGTGGTTGTTTACTATACAATTCCCTGATTTCATCATAAGCTTTAATATAAGTAACCGGGTTGCTCCGGGAAGATTTACCAATCGGGTTCTGATCCACCATTTCTATTTGAGAAAGGGAAGTCATATCCCCTTTTATGGATCTATGCATGCCTGCTTTTTCTACTCCTTCCCCTTTTAGTTTTTGGAGGGCGGGGTATAATATTTGCTTCACCAGTGTTGTTTTACCACTGCCACTTACACCACTCACCACGCAAAACACATTCAATGGAAATTCAACCGAAATATTTTTCAGGTTATTTTGCCGGGCGCCCTCCACCGTAATACTTTTGTTCCATTTGCGCAACAGTTTGGGCGCTTCGATTTTCAATGTTCCTTTTAAATATTTTCCCGTCAAACTTTTTTCACCGGCAATCAGTTCATCATAATTTCCGGCCGCCACCACTTCGCCACCCAGGTGGCTTGCCAGGGGGCCCATATCAATAATATAATCCGCCTCTTTCATCATCATTTCATCATGCTCAACTACTACCACCGTATTGCCTAAATCCCTTAATTCTTTTAATACACTGATCAACCTTACAGTATCCCTGCTGTGCAAACCAATGGAAGGTTCATCCAATATGTACAATGAATTGGTCAGGTTGCTACCAAGGCTCCTGGTAAGTTGTATGCGCTGGCTTTCACCACCACTTAAAGAATTTGCAAGCCGGTTTAAAGTAAGGTACCCGAGGCCAACATCCATCAATGTTTTAATACGGTGATGAATTTCAATTAAAATTCGTTTTGATACCTGTTGCTGGTATTGGCCCAACTGTATTTCATCAAACCATACTTTCAGGTCTTTAACCGGCATTGTACACAATTGCCCGATATGTTTATCAGCGACTTTTATATACAATGCTTCCTTGCGTAAACGATAGCCTTTGCAATCGGGGCAAAGGGTGCGGCCGCGGTAACGGCTTAATAAAACCCTGTACTGGACCTTATATAAATTTTGCTCTACCTCCTTAAAAAAATCATTGATACCGTTGGCGTGCGAATTACCCTCCCATAATATCCGCAACTGTTCATCCGTAAGATCAATAACAGGTTTATGCACCGGAAAATTAAAATTCTTCGCCGCCCTTATAAACTGATCCTTCCACAGGCCAAGTTTTTCACCCTTCCAGGGTGCAACGGCCCCTTCGTAAACACTTAACTGTTTATTGGGAATTACAAGGTCGGTATCAATGCCCAGCACCTGGCTAAAGCCTTCGCAGGTGGGGCATGCGCCAAATGGGTTATTGAAAGAAAACAGGTTGGGTACCGGCTCTTCAAACTGAATACCATCCAATTCAAATTTATTACTGAATGGAACCAATTTATCTTCATTGATCCCTACTATTAACTCCCCCTCACCTTCGTAAAATGCAATGCCCACGGAATCACTGATACGGTGCTTGTCATCTTCATCGAATTCTTTTACAACCAGGCGGTCTATCAAGAGATAAGTTCCAGGCTTCCCCTTTGGGTTTTCGAGTTTTTTAACGAGCGCTTCATCTTCCAAAATCCCTTCAATCCGCAGAATTACATTATTACTGTATATCCGCGAAAATCCTTTTTGAATTAAAATATTCAGTTCTTCTTTTACATCCCTGTTGGCATGCTGCTTAAAAGCCACCAGGATCAAAACTTTATCACCTGCATTCAAATTATCAATCGCTTTTACTACATCAGCCACATCATCTTTTTTTACTTCCCGTCCGCTAATGGGGGAAATTGTTTTACCCGCCCTGGCGAATAGCAGCCGGAGATAATCATATATCTCCGTCATACTGCCAACGGTACTTCTTGGTGTACGGGTAATTACTTTTTGCTCAATAGCTATCGCCGGGCATAACCCTTTTATAAAATCCACATCCGGTTTATTCATACGCTGCATGAATTGCCTGGCATAGCTGCTTAGACTTTCCGCATAACGGCGCTGGCCTTCCGCGAATAAGGTGTCAATTGTCAGCGAAGATTTACCCGATCCGGACACACCGGTTACCACTACCAATTTGTTTCGTGGTATGGTAACAGTTACATTTTTTAAATTATGCGTTCTCGCCCCTTTTATGAATATTCCATCCGTTAGTGGTGAAGGGATTATTTTCTTTTTCGCGGTGTTTATTTTTGTCGCCATTATTTTATTTTGCAAAAGTAATGCCTTGCATTTTTCTTCCGTAATAAATGTGAAATTCCTCTTAAAATCCATAAAATGTGAAATTCCTCTTAAAATCCATAACCTGATTGTTTTCGTAATTGAGATGGATTACTTTTAATAAAACAAGCAGCCGAATAAAAAGTTAAAAAAAAATTTGGTAGAATAAAAATTAATCATATTTTCACAGTCCAATATCCATTAAAGTGAAAAGCCACGTCGCCTATCTACATTAGACTTCTACGCTAAATTCCCCTTATTGGTTTCAAACAAAAGTCCTAACCAACAAAAACTGTAGAAGTTTATGAAATGCCTTATTAATTTAACCGACCAACAATTGGTGCATCTATACATAGATGGCAACACCAACGCACTTTCAACCTTAGTAAACCGTTACAAAGACAGGATTTACACTTCCATCTATCTGCTTGTTAAAGACAAGTACATGGCGGAAGACCTTTTCCAGGATGTATTTATCCGTATTATCGATACGCTGAAAGGCGGGCGATATAAAGATGAAGGAAAATTTTTGCCCTGGGCCCTTCGCATCGCCCACAATATGTGTGTAGATCATTTCAGAAAGATCAAACGTAGCCCGAGTATTAAAACGAGCGACGACCGTGACATTTTTGAAGTATTGAATTTTTCGGAACCAAGCGCAGAAACCCGGATGATGCAATCCCAAAGTAATGAAAGAGTAAGAAAAATGATTGACATGCTCCCTGAGGACCAGCGTGAAGTAATCATCTTGCGCCATTATGCGGATTTAAGTTTCAAGGAAATCGCCGGCCTCACCAAATGCAGCATCAATACAGCGTTGGGCCGTATGCGATATGGTTTGATCAACATGCGCAAAATGATGACCGAAAAACAAATCGCTTTATAATAATTCGTAACCCCCATTGTTGTTTAAAGCCCTTCTGAATGAAGGGCTTTTTTTTTGTCCGGGCTGAAGTATTTCAATTAAGCATTGTTGCAAATATGATTTTGTTATTATTTCTTTTTGGGAAAAAGAAATAATAATCCCTCGTGTACCGCATACCATTGGGGATCTTTAATTGCGTTTTAAATTAGCGATATATCAGCCGTGGATATTCGAGTACGCATTTTACCCACTATCTAAAAGAGTAAACAAGTATCAATTACAGTAGCGAATTAAATTAGCCCTAAAAGACAACGTTATTTTGTTGAGGGTTTATAATTGAATTGCCTCGCCCGCCAGATGGCGGGGGCAGAAGGTATTTATTACAATATTGGCTTTAGCCAAACAACAGTTTGGGTTAAAGCCCAATTTTTTCAGTTCTAATTTAATCCCCTTCCTAAAGGACGGGGCAATTGAAATGCTTAACTAAATGAACCCGGCCTTTACGGGGAAAGGAAGTATATTTTCTTTACCTTTTCCAAATGAGCAATAAACTCTTTTGCTCCTTTTGTGGCATCATATCCATATCCTCCATCTATCAGCAGTTTACCATCCCCATCTACAAAAACATAATTGGGTTGGCCGGAAGCTTTTATCAATTGTTGCTGCAGGTCTTCATACTTGTCGCCTACGGTTTCAATTTTACCATTAAGTATAGTCGAAAATCTTTTTTCTTCGTCCGGTAACTCCGCATTATAATCACTGAATAATGAAGCAACCACAAAATCATTTTTCATGAGCCGGCTTACTTCGGGATCAATCCAGATTTTTGATTCAAACTCACGGCAGTTCACACACTGAATTCCCGTAAAATCAATCATCAAAGGTTTATCAAGCGCCTTTGAAGCAGCTAAAGCCTCCTCGTAATCGTAATAAATAACGAGCTGGTTATTGATGGCCGCCCCCGGTTCATATTTTTTCAGATCGGCAACATATTTTCGAGGTTGCTTTGCCAAACTATTATTATTCCCTTCCGGGTTTGCAGGCAGTCCGGTAATATTCCTGTTGCCAACTGTATTAAAATCCTGCGTGCCCATTGGTGGAACAAAAGCTGAAACTGCGTTTAGCGGCGCACCCCAAAGGCCAGGTACGAGGTAAACAGCAAAAGAAAAAGATATGATCGCCAGGAATAACCGTGGTACGGAAACATACGCTATTCCAAAATCATTTTTCGGCCTTTCGCTATCATTTTTGAAAAGGATTTTGCCCAATAAATACATTCCTAATAAAACGAAGATCACGATCCATAGTACAATAAATACTTCCCTGTCTAATATTCTCCAGCCTTTGTCAAGATCAGCATTGCTTAAAAATTTAAGCGCCAGGGCTATCTCCAAAAAGCCCAGTACTACTTTCAACGCATTTTGCCAGCCCCCGCTTTTGCCCAATGAGCTGAGCATGGATGGAAAAAAGGCGAAGATGGCAAAGGGCAGGGCAAGCCCAAAGCCAAACCCGAACATCCCTATTACGGGCGCTATTTTCCCCGCTGCGGAGGATAACCCTAACAGTGATGCGACAAAGTTGCCTGTACAACTAAATGATACGACCACAAGCGTTAAGGCCATAAAAAAAATACCTGAGTAACTGCCAATGCCTGCTTTACTATCAATTTTATTTGACCAGGAAGCAGGCAGGTTAATTTCGAATGCGCCCAGAAAGGAGGCCCCAAAAATGATAAAGAGCAGGAATAGAAAAACATTAAAGATCCAGTTGGTAGATAAATTATTCAATGCGTTTTTAGGAAGCACGGTGGCTACTAAAGCGCCAACCAATGTATAGATAAGAATAATTGAAATAGAATAAAGCAGCGCATTTTTTTTACCCTCCGCCTTCGTCTTACTTTTTTTGGTAAAAAAACTAATGGTGATAGGGACCAGCGCATATACACAGGGTGTTAAAAAACCAATCAGGCCGGCAAGAATACCTGCCAATAATAAAGCCCACAAAGACTTTGCCTGCAAACTACCAGAACTGTTGGCTACCAGCTCTTTGGGTTCCCCACTTTTAAACTGGAACTGCATTGACACCGGCTCTTCACCGGATTCAATACTTTCGCCCTTTTTATAATAATAATTGATGCTGCCTTTTATACGGATGCTATCGCCGGAAGTTAATTTTATTTTCTGCCGCCATTCTACGGAATCGGTATAAAAACTGGTGACTACATTATTGAGCGCCCGGTCGGGTGCGGTTTTAATCAGGCCGGTTTCCGTAATGCTATCCATTAAATACGTTATACTGGCGGAGTCAAAATTAATATTTGTATTTACAGGCAGGTCGCCTGGTATTTTTTTAATAGAAAAAAGCTGCACGCCTTTGGAAGGAACTGCTTTGATCTTTAAAATAAATTCACCACTTCCATTATTTTGTTTATCAAAACTAAACTGCACAGGTTGAATGTCCTGTGCAGTTAGCGTAAGTGATAAAAAAAATAAGGATATAATTAAAAGCAACTTATGATTTACCATTATTGAAAGTACCAATTTAATTCAGCGCAACATTAAATTTTTCAGTAGTGGGTGGCATACAAATCCTATCATTACAGATCATGGATTCCACTTCACCACTGATATTTGTTTTTATTTTCCCCTTTACGGTAACCACCTGTACAAAATCCGCTTTGCCTTCAAAATACTTTACGTTCACCTTGAAATTTTTGTCAAAATATGTGATAACTTTTCCTTTTTCACCCACGCTGCCTTGTAAGGCCACCAGTGCATTTTTATTAAATTTGAATGTGGTAGGCACCGGCCCGCCTTCAGGTGTAAGCTGAGAATAAATATGCCATCCCTGAGGAGGTGTTGCAGTAAGATGTATCTCGTATTTATTATTGGCCAACTTCTTTGCTGTATAAGCCCAGCTAATTTTTTGTTGCGCACTTACCGCTCCAAAAACCAACATCATTACAATTGCAAAAGCTATTTTTTTCATGGTCATCTGTTATTTACCGCAAAGTTACCAATCAGTAATTTAAAGGCTTGCCAATTGAATTACATCAAGTCCATTTAACATTAGTTTAGCTGAAAGAGATGCCTGAATACCTTTCTTCCGTCTTCATTGCCTAACTCAGCGCTACAGGCCCTTTCCGGATGTGGCATCATGCCATACACATTTCTTTCCTTGTTACAGATGCCCGCAATATTGTGAAGGGCGCCGTTTGGATTGCTTTGCGCATTTACGGTACAATGTTCATCACAATAGCGATAGATGATTTGCCGGTGCATTTCCAATTCTTCCAGTGTTTTATCATCCGCGAAATACCTTCCTTCTCCATGTGCCACCGGGATTTTTAAAGCCTCACAGCTAACTGCGGCAGCTTCTTTGATAAAAACATTTTTACATACAAATTGCTGGTGACTGTTGCGCAGCAGCACACCCGGCAGTAACCCGCTTTCGCACAAAATCTGAAACCCGTTGCAAATGCCTAAAACCTTGCCGCCTTTATTGGCAAACTCAATCACACTTTGCATCATGGCGCTGAACTTTGCGATGGCGCCACAACGCAGGTAATCGCCATAGCTAAAGCCGCCGGGCAATACAATGCAATCATCGGTGGAAAACATACTAAGATCCTTGTCTTTGTGCCAAAGTTCAATTACTTCCTGCTTTAAATCAGTTCGCAGGGCTTCTATTACATCCCTGTCACAATTACTTCCTGGAAAAACTACAACGCCAAATTTCATATTGCTGGTTTATTTATTACACGAATTTTTAAGGCACGAATTACACGAATTATTCATCTCAAGGCATAAAATAGTGATTTTGTTTTGCCCAAATAAGTCGATCAAAAACGGTTACTAATTTAATTTAAAACGCAATTAAAGTTCCCCAATGGTATGCGGTACAAGTAACCCAAATAAGCCGCGGCCGATTTTTCGCTTATAACAACTTCCAAAATTTAAGTCATTGATTTTCAATTGAAAAAATTTTGGGTTGTATAGGAGAGGGCGATGCAACAATGCTTATTCAGGGTTCTGATGCCTGGACAAAAAAATAAAAAAGCCTGCACTTTAAACTGCGAAAGGTAAGGAGTTCCGACTTTTATTGATTCGTGTAATTCGTGCTTTATAATTCGTATAATCATTTTTAAAATAATTGTAGTGCAAAAGTACTAATACCATTTTAATTATTTAACGAAGTAGCTGAATGCTATTACAAATGCTACTATGAGCCAATGTAAAACAAGCGGGAACCATTTTTTTGTGGGATATAAAAATCCGGCTGCGGCTATTACCGCGATGGGGACCGCACTTAGAATCCAATAAACAAAAGAATGCGAGGCATTAATAAATGGAATGAATACGGCTATCAGGAGGTATAAGAAAATAAGGTTCCAGCTTTTACGGGCCTGTACCAATTGACGGCGATAGTTTTGTTGTATAAAAAACATTCCTGTTACACAGGTAAATAGTACGATGATAATGGCGGCCAATGCCCATTCAGATTCATAAAAATGGGGAAATGTAACCGCCACTTCCGGGAAATGATAGCCCTGCCACTTATCGGTTAAAAATATGTATGCCAATAAAAAATAGTAGGGTGCGATGATCCCCAGCAAAGCTATCATCCACTCCGATACTTTAAATGCCCTGGTAACCAATAAACCAAAAACAATAAGGGCGGCAAATGCAAGAGATGGAAAATAAAAAAAAGAAGCCAGGCCGATGGCAATACCGATATTAAAAAGCGAGGTCTTGGGATTTTGATCATTGTGCAACCTGCTCATATGCGACCATACCCATATCAATAAAGTATTAATTATAAGAGGAGCGGATACTACATTCCATTCAGCAAACAGGGAGGTAATCAACAAATATCCCATAGCGGTGAGGTAATTGGATTTCTGCATCAGCCGATGGCCATTCACCAACCCGTTAAAGCTAATAGCCTGTGTAAACAACAATAAAAAAGTAATCAGCGGATAAATAACCGGTAAGTTTTTGCCTACAACCGAAAGTTGAAATAAAATGGCTTTAAAAAGAAAGCCGTCAGTTTGCTGGGGCAAAGGCGCTATCGGATGAATAAACATCGGCAGCTTAAGCAGCAGCCCATATACCAATAACAAAAAAGTATTGTAGGGGTTATTGGATTTGAATACGCCTGTCACGTGAATGATGAATTTTAACCTTCCCTTTTAGTGGCAGGCCGTGAAATATTGATTTGATCGCCCTGCAAAAGTGAGCAATAATTATTGGTTTAAGAAATAGTTTATATTATTTGTAAACGACCCGTAATTTTTAAACTTTCATCAGCGACAATAATTCATTTTAAAGTGAATGAATTGCGGCTTTTTCAATATGCTCCTTCATTATTCATCTATAGCAACGTCCTTACTTAAAGAGATATTGTACACGGTCAGTTTTTTAATCGTAAAATACAACAGGCTAAAAAAGCAGGTAAATAGCAGCGTAATGGCCCAGGTACGATAATGTTCAACAGGGAAGAAAAAACGTACCGCTATTTCCCTGGCCAACTCCCATGGATTAGTGATAATGTCCCAACTGTTCCAACGTAAAAACCTGCCAAGATAGACTCCAAAGGACCCCATAAATAAACATAACACGATCAATTTGTGGGTAGCCGTATTACTAATCCGCCTATTAAAAAATAACTCTACTTTATACAAAGAAGCAAAAGCCATCATCAATCCGGTAATTGCTGAAGTAAATAATAAAACCGCATCATACCAAATGGGTACATTGGTCTTCACTTCCAGATGAATGAGATCGGTAATGATGTACAATGCATTGGGAAAAAACAATAACCAGCCGGCCAATAAAAATCCAGACCGCCATTTATTAGTGTTCCTTTTACCAGAGAGATATAAACTAACCTGGAAAGGTATCCATGCTAAAAATAAATTCCATAAAAGAAAAATAAAACGAATGCTGCCGGAATAGAGCATTCTGCAAATAATCATGCCGGCTATAAATGCGATAAATGCAGCCAATAATTTTTGAAAGTTTGATGATTTTATCATTGTAATTATTTTAACAGATAAATTATTTTAGGAAAAAAAATAAGGAGGCCGGTTACTATACTTCCGGCAGCTACTAATAAAACCGCGGCCGCCGATGCATCCTTTATAATTTTTATGGCAGGATGAATATCTTTGGTAATCGTATCACACAAATGTTCAATCGCGGTATTTAGCAATTCAAGCGCCAACACCAGCATGGAACAAACAATTATAAAAAGCCACTCGGTATTGCTGATCTTTAAAATGAACCCCGTAACAATAACCAGCAACAATATCATTAAATGAACCCTGAAATTCAACTGTGTATTGTAGCAATGCCGCAGGCCCTGACCTGCATAACCAAAAGACCTTATTAGTTTCATAATTGTATGTTTAGTTGATAACAATAACTGCCAATAAAGTTAATGTATATCCGCCGCCGCGGATGAACCGGGAAATATAACCATCCTGATTTTTTAAACCATAGCTATTGCATTGCTTTAATGTTATAAATCAACGGTTCAATTTCCATTGCTGTTTTTTTGTCCGGGCAAAGAAGCAATGGGCATCATCGTTGCATCGCCCTCTTGTACCGCATACCATTGGGGATCTTTAATTGCGTTTTGCACCAAACCTCACAGGTTTTTTAAAAGCTGTGAGGTTTATTGTTTTAATGCATCACGGATATTGGTGCAAGTTCAATCCCTTTCAGTTCAGTTTTCACATAAGCATCCGCCATATTCCAGGATATAGTTTTCAATTGGTTTAGCTTTTTATTGTTCTGAATAGTTGAATGCATACTAACCGGATACAATAGCCAAAATTTCTAACGGTGATGGGAATGGATTTCATTTTCATTTATTTTATCAATGAGCAATTGGGTGGGGTGATGAAGCAGGGTAACCCATTGCCAGCCTTTAATAGGCAAGCACCGGGCTCCCCGCCGGTAAGCAATGCGGAATTTGCTCCAATACTCAGGCATCGTGATCATACCAAATAATACGGTAGCCACTACCGGAAAGGAGAGGTGTTTGTTACCCAACATAAAACACTGCAAACAAACTTCACCCTCATCAGTTGTATTGTATTGCAACAGGATATGTTTGATATCATGTTTGGCATAATACGGAAGCAGTTTCAGGTTTTTCATATCCAGCATGGCAACTAATTCTTTACCCAGTGTGCCTTCGGGTAATTGATGCAATGCTTCTTTGGTATATTGAAATTTTTGAGGTGAACGAATGATTAGTAATATTGGCAATGCCATATTATGCGTTAAAAACACCAGGAGATTTGAGCGAAGCTTAACAAGTAATTGATACATGATTTCAGTTTTTTTATTGGCAGCTATTGAAGTAATTAAAAGCTATGTTGAAAGTGCTTTGTTTTTCAAAGTTTATTTGCAAAAAAAATTATTTAGTTCCCCTGATCATTGCTTCCAATGCCGCTATATGGGTTTTAAAAGCTATTTCCCCGGCCTTGGTTACCGAATAAGTGGTATTGGTTTTTCTGCCAATAAATCCTTTTTGTACTTTGATAGTGCCGGAATCTTCCAATGTTTTCAGGTGGCTTGCAAGGTTACCGTCTGTGATATCCAGCAACTCTTTCAACTCAATAAAACTTACCTCCGCATTTACCATCAGGGCGCTCATTATGCCCAGGCGGATACGGCTGTCGAATGTTTTATTTAAGTCCTTGATTGGGTTCATTATAATTTACTAATGTGCTAATGTGCTAATTGTGCATTTCCTGCCAGAATTATTTCCAGGCAAATTTACTAATTGGGTAATTGGGTAATTTGCTAATTCCGTCTTTCATATTTATACCACATCATAATTCCGTAAATAATATGAAGCACCCCAAAGCCCATAGCCCAGAAATACAAGCCATATCCTATGTACCATAAATTCATAATGCCCAGCGCAAGTTGGCCATACCCCAGATACCTTATTTCACCCAATGTATATTTACTTGCATTTACCAATGCCAAACCATAGAATATTAAACAGCCTGGGGCTACCAGTTCATATTCGCCCAACTGCATCATTCGTATTAAAAAAATTGCACCGGCTGTTATTGGAATAACCGTATTCCAAAACAAACGGACAGTAGCAGCACCCCACATAGGGATACTATTTTTTTTGCTGCGGAGATAAGTGAAGAAGAATGCAGAAATAAATGCGCTGATAAATGTTATCGTTGCAATCCATAACAGATCGTTCAACAATTTTATTCCGCCCATGTCAATCAAACCATCAATCGTACAATCACCCTTTACCCAACAGTGTATTTTATTATTGGCAAACCAGGCGCCTGCCAATGCGCATAATCCTGCGGCAATACCACTAAACCCGCTTAAACTGATAAAACGGCTGCTTCGTTCCATCATTCGTTTAATATGCTGCAGTTCATCCAGCGATTGTTGTTGGTCACTCATAAAAAAGTACTTTGAATTACAAAGTAAATGGAATAATGTGATATTGGCAAGAAATATTTTTTAAATAATGGTTTATTTTATACAGCACACGGGGTAAAAAAGTGAGTTATAGTAGAAATCGAATAAAACTGTGCAATAGCCCGAAGAGCTAAAATTTGAATAGCCCTGGATGAAATCCAGGGTCACAATAAATAACATTAACGTTACACAACCCGCTGGTTAGCGGGTTGTATCAATGCACAACTTGTCCCAATTTTCGGGATTTTTATCCTGATTATCCATACTGAACGGCAGACGATCAGATCAAAATTAACCTGACTCCTATGTGCCGCAAGTAGTTGTTTCAAAAAAAACTTCGCTATAGAAAAAAATAAAAAGCCGCTTCTATTCAATCATATTTTTTTGTTGTCCCGGCAGAAGTATTTCATAGGATCATCGTTGCATCGCCCTCTTGTACTGAATACCATTGTGGATCTTTACCCACGTTGTAATTAGCTCTACATTGGCACGCCTTATATGGTACTATTTTATCCCTTGCGAAGTATAATTAATGAATGGGGAATGGTCAATCGTGAAATTGACCATTCCCCATTGACAATTCACCTTTAACTTAATACAAGTCATTATTCAGCACATCAATAATTTGCTTACAGGCCATCCTTATTTCATCATCGCTAATCACCAGAGGGGGCGCTATCCGTAAAGAACCCGCAGCAAATAAAAACCAGTCAGTAAATACTCCCCGTTCTATCAACGCATCAATTACTTTTTTATTAAATTCAAAACTTTCAAACTCCACCGCAATCATTAACCCGCGGCTATGAACTGATTTTATTGAAGGATGAACCAGCATCGAAAGAAAAAGCTGCTCCTTTTCTTTAACCCCATCTATTAATTTTTCATCCATCAAAACATTAAAAGCCGCCAGGCCGGCAGCACAGCAAACCGGGTGGCCCCCAAAAGTATTGATATGGCCCAATACAGGATTATGGGTAAATGAACCCATTATTTTTTTATCGGCTACAAATGCACCAAGTGGCATGCCCCCGCCGAGGGCTTTGCCTAATAATAATATATCAGGTACTACATCAAATTGTTCGAATGCCCACAAGGTTCCATTGCGTCCGAAGGCGCACTGTATTTCATCTAATACGAGTAACGTACCTGTTTGGGTGCAGCGTTTACGCAAGGCTGATAGCCAGCCATTTTGAGGTATCAGTACGCCGGCTTCAGCCTGAACTGTTTCGGCAACTACACAGGCGGTTCGTTCGGTGAT
>JANOTW010000125.1:0-1568 GCA_031416575.1 Ferruginibacter sp. | reverse complement strand
AATGCCATTTTAGAACCACCGACTGCCGCGGCGCATAGTTTCAACCGCCCGATATTGAGAATATTAAATGCGATGATATGGCCTTTGCCAATTTCGCCCAATAAATTTTCAACCGGCACTTTACAATCCTGGAAATAAAGTTGAACGGTTGACGAACCTTTAATACCCATTTTGTGTTCTTCCGGCCCCTGGGTAAACCCTTCAAAGCCACGTTCCACAATAAACGTAGAAAATTTATCCCCGTCAATTTTTGCAAACACCGTGTAAACATCCGCAAAACCTCCATTGGTGATCCAGCATTTTTGTCCGTTTAAGATATAATGTTTGCCATCAGCGGAAAGTACGGCGGAAGTTTTTGCACCGAGTGCATCACTGCCACTATTGGGTTCAGTAAGCCCGTAAGCGCCTTTCCATTCTCCACTGGCCAGTTTGGGAATATATTTTTGCTTCTGTTCACCGGTACCAAAATATAAAATGGGCAAGGTGCCAATACCGGTATGTGCGGCAATGGCCACACTAAAAGAGAAGCCACCACCCAGCCCTTCGTTTACAAGGGTAGATGTAATAAAATCTTTTCCCAGGCCGCCATATGCTTCCGGGATAGAAGCGCCCAGCAAACCCTGTTCGCCGGCTTTTACCATCAGCGATGGCATGAGCCCCGGTTCTAATTTATCAACACGGTCCGCCACCGGGTGAACCTCCGCCCGCAGGAACTGCAAACACATTTCCTTCACCATCTGTTGCTCCTCATTAAAATCCTCAGGCGTAAAGCTTTCAAACGCATTAGTTTCTTTGATTAACCATTCACCACCTTTTAGTGATGTTGTTGTTGATGTGGATGTACTCATAAAATGAAATTTAGGTGCCTCCCCCAGCCTCCCTATAAATCGGGAGGTTTAAGAAGAGAATGATTATTTGATGAAATATTGTTTTTGCTAACTGTAATTCTTTATTTATTGATATGCTCTTATAAAAAATTTAAAACCAAAGCTTCATTCACTAAATACCATTCCTACCTGATACGCTTTCCTGGCTCACCCCCGCTTTCCAGCGGAGAGCTGGCGGGGGCTGCCAGGTTATCATACACCATCTGCAACACTTCCTTCGCAATTTCAACCTGCCCGTTCGTTACGCCTTCCAAAGCCTCATTCAATGTTTGATTCGCCAGGACCATCGTTTGTTCCTGTAATTTTTCCGCCTCTTTGGTGAGGTAGATCATGTTGATCCTGCGGTCATCCTTGCTTGCTACCCTTTTTACCAGTTGCAATTTTTCCAGGTTATCCACCAGCCGGGTAATACTCGGTTTATCCCTAAATGTGGCATCACACAATTGTTGCTGGCTCAAGCCATCCTCCTTCCACAAATGATACAGCACACTCCACTGCTCGATGGTAACATCCACGTTTGCCTGTTTAAAATTCTTTTGCAGCCGCCTTGCAATAGCCGTACTTGCTTTACCAGTAATGAAACTGTATAATTCCCCTTTTTTAAATTGGTTGTCTGGCATATAGTTGTTTATGCAACTATATAAAGATAATGATTCATTTGAATTATAAAAAATTATTTTT
>JANOTW010000124.1:0-2345 GCA_031416575.1 Ferruginibacter sp. | reverse complement strand
CGTATAACTATAACACGAATTTTTAGGCACGAATTACACGAATTGTTATTACACGAATTGTTATAACACGAATTGTTATAACACGAATTTTTAGGCACGAATTACACGAATTAATTAAGAAGCAGGGCTGGTGTGCACACTAACAAGGAGGTAAATAACTATAACACGAATTTTTAGGCACGAATTAGACGAATTAATTAAGATTCAACTTACGAATTTTAATTTTATGTAAGATTTCATATTGTACGTAAGCAAACAGGGAAATATGGAAAAAGTAAACATCATTTGGTTTCGCCGCGATCTTCGGTTACACGACAATGCGGCTTTATACCATGCACTAAAATCCGGTGAACCTGTTGTCCCCATTTTTATTTTTGATAAACATATACTTGATCAGTTGGAAGATAAGGCCGACAGGAGGGTGGAATTTATACATGCTGCGTTAGAAGAAATGCAGCAAAAGCTTGTGAAGTTTGGCTCCTCATTGGAAGTGTATTACGGAACGCCCTTGGAGATATTTAAAAACTTAATTGCGAAATATACCATCGGCCAGGTTTTTACCAATCACGATTATGAGCCTTACGCTTTGGAAAGAGAACAACTTATCAAAGATTTTTTAGCCGGCGGAAACGGATCGCTTTCTACATTTAAGGACCAGGTGGTATTGGAAAAGAATGAAGTAGTGAAAGACGATGGTAAACCTTACACTGTCTTTACGCCTTACAGCCGTAAATGGAAAGCGGTATTAACCGATTTTCATTTAAAGTCTTTTCCCACTGAAAAATATTTTGATAATTTTTTTAAACAAGCTGCCAATAAAATCCCTTCATTGGCTTCAATGGGTTTTAAGGAAGTTGATAAACTTTTTCCCGCCAAATCATTGAACGAAGAACTGGTAAAAAAATATGCAGGTCAAAGAAATTTCCCTGCCATAAATGGAACATCCCGCCTTGGTGTTCATTTGCGGTTTGGTACGATAAGTATCAGGGAACTTGCCATGAAAAGCCGCGGCCTTTCTGAAACATTTTTGAATGAATTGATATGGCGGGATTTTTATCACATGATATTGTGGCATTTCCCCCATGTTGGCCATTACAAAGCATTCAAGCCGGAATATGATGCCATTGAGTGGAGAAAAGATGAGGGTGGATTTGACCGTTGGTGTAATGGCCAAACCGGCTACCCGATTGTGGATGCCGGCATGCGGGAATTAAATGAAACAGGCTTCATGCATAATCGTGTACGCATGATCGTTGCTTCATTTCTTACAAAACATTTATTGATTGACTGGAGATTAGGCGAAGCTTATTTCGCACAAAAGCTATTGGATTTTGACCTGGCTGCCAATAATGGCGGATGGCAATGGGCGGCCGGCAGCGGTTGTGATGCAGCTCCGTATTTCAGGATATTCAATCCTTATTTGCAAACCCAAAAATTTGATCCAAAATTTGAATATATAAAAAAGTGGGTCCCCGAATTCCAGGAATTTACTTATCCCAAACCAATGGTGGTGCATGAAGAAGCAAGAAAGCGATGTTTGGAAGTTTATTCGAAAGCTTTGAAGAAATAAATTGGTAACCGCTTTATTTTTCAGATCAGAAATTATTTCCGTTGAACCTGGGATTTACTACATTATTATAGATAGACCCAAACCGGTAATTAATTCCAAAATCAGTAAATAACCCTTTTTGAGTTGGGTACTGCCTTGTATTGGTTAATAAATCATCCCGTGAAAAAAACTTTCGGGGAATGTTTGGATAAACACCTTTCGTAAAATTAGCATAACTGGATAAGTTAACAGATAACCCTTTTACTATCCGGATTTCAATTTCGCCCCCAATTCTAAATGTATTAATGTTTTTGCCTTTAATTTTCGTGTTGTCAAATGTAAAGGAATTCAGAAAATTATCCCAGGATGCATTCATATTGAAGTTGCCCCATTTTTGAACAAACCCCACATTAAATGAGAGTGATTGCTGGAACAACCAATGTTCCGGCGAATCGTAATAACCCGGGTCTATATATTTATTAAAAGTAGGGCCGGCCCGGTAAAAAAGAGTGATAGATTTTTTAACGGCATCTTTATATGGAAAGTAACTATATTCTATGGCAGGGTTCAAAGTATAATGAATATCATAATTTCTAAACGTGCTATGATTAACAGATCCAAAACCTCCTACAGACCAATGTTTGTTTAAACTGCCCACTATGGTTGTATTGAAACCGGCGTTATTATTAATGAATTTACTTGTTTCATTATTAAAAGAGATAGTCCGTACATTTCTTGAAATATTCGCACTCAAATTAATTTTCAATTTTTCAGTTACCCTATTGCCGCTAATTCT
>JANOTW010000123.1:0-3695 GCA_031416575.1 Ferruginibacter sp. | reverse complement strand
CAGGCGCAGTCAATGAACTGGCAGAAGGCCTCCCCTTTTGGAACATCCCGATTTTTCGGGAAAGCCTGTCCCGATTTATCGGGAGGGCGGGCAAAACAGGGTCTTCAAATTATGCCTCCCTTTAAAAAACAGTTCGCCCTTTGAAAATAAATGACCTGTAAATTTAACCTCCCGGTACATCGGGATTATCAGCGAAACATCAGCCCGGCTTATTTGGGCACTCTTGTACATTTATGCATGTGGCAGCTTTTGGGGCCTGCTTTTTAAAGGGGCTTTATCATTGCGGGGGAGGCCTCTTCAAACTTTTGCAACATCAGTGTTTGCCAAATAATACTTCGAATAAGATATGAAAAAATGCAGGTTATGTATATTGGGATAAATAGCAATTAACAAAACGTAAGCAAGCTGCCATGAAAATATAAAAGTACAAGTGAGTGACACAACGATGTTGAGAAATGAAATATAGTTTGGATAACAAACTGTATTGCGAAATCCCGACCTGTGCCGACCTTTCGGTATTTTTCGGGAATGCCCCCGCATAGGCGGGGCAGGCCATGAAACACCGCAGCCCGTGCAACAAAAAAAAGCGGCGTTCACTGGGATCAAAATAAAAACAAACAGATAGCGAAGGAAATACTTCTGCCTGTCAATAAGAAAAATAGAAAGTTTGAAATGCTGGTTTTCCTTTCTTTTCCTAATCCCCGGATAAAATGAATTTTCGCAGCATATTTAGCGCATTGGTAGCCGTTAGCGCAATATTTCGCTGCCTGTCGAAACGGAAATTAAATTTTTCCGCTACTATTTTATCGTTATCGCCCACAGCTACCCATACTGTACCAACTGGTTTATCGGGCATACCCCCATCGGGGCCCATAATGCCCGATACGGCGATGGTATAATCTGTTTGAATGTTTTTTAAAGCGCCCTTCGCCATTTCAATCACTACTTCCTCACTTACCGCTCCCTTTGTTTCCAGGGTGTTTTTGCGCACCTGTAAAAGATCTTCCTTTGCCTTATAAGAATAACTTACCACACTGCCGCTGTAATAAGCGGAAGCACCAGGCTTTTCAGTCAACAGGTGTGCAATATAGCCACCGGTGCAACTTTCCGCAGTAGAAACGGTTTTGTTTTTTGCCAGCAATAGTTTTGCCACTACCTGTTGCATGGCCTCATCCTTATTGGTGACTATGAATTGTTCAACTGCCGTTTGCAGGTTATCAAAGAAAAAATCAATCTCCTTTTCAATCGCATCTTTTGTAAAACCCGAACTTGACAAACGCAAACGGACCATACCATAGTTAGGCAGGTAGGCCAGCTTTATATGAGAAGGAAGGTTTGTTTCAAAATTTGTTATCAGGTCGGCAAGGAAACTTTCACCTACGCCTGCTGTTAGTAAGGTACGATGCGCTATATGCGGGAATTTAAAAAGTTTGCTCAATCCGGGAACCACATCATCCTCCATCATGCCTTTCATTTCATGGGGAACCCCGGGCATACTTACAAATACCTTCCCCTCCTTTTCGAACCACATACCCGGGGCGGTACCTCTTTTATTTAAAAGAACTTTGCAGGTGTCCGGCACTTCAGCCTGTTTCAAATTCCGCTCTATCATTGGCCTTTTCAGGATATTTGTAAAAATGTTGGTTACATTTTCAAGGGCCCCTTTATCCACGATCATTTTTCCATTAAAATATTTACAAAGCAGGGGCTTGGTAATATCATCGGCAGTGGGGCCAAGGCCACCTGTTATCAAAATAATATCCGCATGTTTGCTTTCTTCATCCAGCGTATTCCATATCTCATCCCACACATCGCCAACGGCTACACGCCGGGCAACACGGATACCTGCTTTGTTCAATTGCTGTGCCATCCAGGCGCTGTTGGTGTCAATTACCTGTCCTATCAATAATTCATCACCAATGGTGATGATGGTTGCCTGTGCCATGCTGATCTTTAAAAATGAATTTGATTAATGCGAAAGGATGTAATTTACTCAAATTTCACCCCTTCGTAAATGTCAGTGAGGGAGATGTTAATGTTTACCGTACTGATTGAAAAATTATCTGTTAATAATTTATATTCAGTAAGCTGCCAACTGTTATCAGCATGGCGAATAAATTTTTCAACGGAAATACCGGTAGCGTCAACAAGAATATATTCTTTGAGTGTTTCAATAGCCCTGTACAAAGTAAATTTAGAACCCTTGTCGTAATCCCTTGTTGACGCAGACAGAATTTCAATAACTACGGATGGGTTAGTGGCAATATCAAATTTATCATCTGTTGATTCAATTTCACCACAAATAATAGAAATATCCGGATAAGTGTAAAGTGTATTTGATGGAATATGAATTCTTAAATCGCTTCCATAAGGGGTGCATCTTTTGCCCTTTAATTTCCATGCTAATGCTCCAAACAGTTTAGAGAAAACTTTATTGTGAGGAAACGATGCCCCGCTCATGGCAAAAATTTCACCTTTGTAATACTCATGCTTTTCAAATGCCTTTCTTTCGGCTTCTAAATAATCCTGCCCGCTGATGTAATTTAAAACTGGTGTTGCCATAATCGCTAATTTCAATATTCAAATTTAATTAAAATGTTTCAAAGGATTAGTGTTATGGCGATTTCATTTGTTTTATTGGCTTGCCATTCTTTTGGCCAAAATTTATCCGGGCGGTTGGATATTGCTATACAAAAATTATCTGATGATGTTCAGTTCAGGCATGCCATCATTGGTTTATATGTAATTGACGGCAAAACGGGGAATGTAATTTTTGATAAGAACAGCCAGCTTGGCCTGGCCCCGGCCAGTTGTCAAAAAGTAATTACGAGTGTTACCTCTTTTGAACTATTGGGAAAGGCATTTCAATATAAAACCTGCATTGGTTATGATGGAAAAATTAATAAAGGTATTTTGGAAGGCAACCTGTATGTTAGTGGCAGGGGTGACCCAAGCCTGGGAAGCGATCGCTGGAATACAACTGCCGGGCAGGTAATTTTAAAAAGGATTTTGAGCATACTACAGAAAAATAAAATACAATCAGTTGCCGGCGGCCTTGTTTGCGATGATATTTCTTTTACAAATGAGCCTTTACCAAACGGTTGGGTGTGGGAAGACATTGGTAATTATTATGGCGCAGGTGCCTGGGGGGTAAACTGGCTGGAAAATCAGTTTGATGTTACCTTCAAAACCGGTAAACTTCAAAATGATATTACTGAAATAGTTTCAGCAAAGCCTCCTTCTGTTTTGATGGATTATACATTCGCGAATTTTGTTAAGACAGGCAGTAAAAGTTCAGGAGATAACGGGTATCTTTTTTCTTCTCCGTTCCACAAAAATATTATAGCAAGAGGAACGGTGCCGATGTCGGAGAAAGGTTTTACTATTTCAGGGTCAATGCCAAACCCGCCGGGGATTTTTATTAGAAGGCTGTATGAATATTTAAAGGAGAATGGGCTACAGACAAATGGTGAAGCCTGGAGTAATTCGGAACAACAGGCAAATAACCGCATTACAAGAATACCAAAGCAATATTTGGATTCAATTTTATCGCCCTCTTTGGATTCAATCAATTATTGGTTTCTTAAAAAAAGCGTGAATTTATTTGGAGAGGCTTTTGTAAAAATGATCGCATACGAAAGGTCGAAAGTTGGTTCCACCAATACCGGGATTGCTATTATAAAAGAGTTCTGGAG
>JANOTW010000122.1:0-4356 GCA_031416575.1 Ferruginibacter sp. | reverse complement strand
TCCCTATCATAAAATGTACTAACAGCGATTTTTGACCCGCTGCCACCAATATTTTCCTCTTTTATTCCCACACTCACCCTATCTACCGCATTGATATTGATATTACCACCAATAGAAAACACATCTTTTGTTATAACAATTACATCTGCCAAATCAGTGCTTCCGGGCACGCTCACAACCAGAATACGGGCATCCTGTAAATATACCTGTTCCCGCAAATGGCGCTCATTGTCAGCAAGCAGGAAAGGGTTTATTTTACCGCCTTTCCTGAAAAAAATGTTATTGCCAATAATTTTTTCCCTGGTATTTTTATGGAATGCGTTTGCAATCACGGAGCCGATGGTATTTCTTATACTGTTGGTATCATGGATATTTCTTTCAAACCCTAAACTAATTATCTCAATAAAACGAATGGTTTTGCCGGCGTGGGCCAGGAAAGGGTTAGCCGGTATTATCGGCTCAGGGTCAGGGGTACCTACTGAAATGCTTTTACCCAGCTTCCCCAAAAGCCCTTTCTTTTTTGATAAAAAGAAAGTATCATTTGGCTCGGGAACCTCCTGGGCAAGCAGATGGATTGTATTAAAAAAGAATACCACCAGTATGGATACAAACACCAGTGAAACCTGTTTTAACATAGCCTGAATTTTTATGTTGGATGTTAAAGTTATAAAATTGGAAAAGAAAATAAAAAGGGGTGTTATCAACCGGCCTTTCGAAGTTTTAAACTACATGCGTATTTATCTTTTGTATCCGGTATCAGGCTTCTGAATAACCCTGCCTGCCAGAGCAATCAGGCAGTGCCTATACAACCATATTTTTTGTCCGTGCCAGGAAGCTATGTGGAGCATCGTTGCATCGCCCTCTTGTACTGAATACCAATGGGGAACTTTAATTGCGTTATACCGGGCGGTTCACCAGGCGCAGTTAATGAACTGGCAGAAGGCCTCCCCGCTAACCATCGGGGCCGGGGGCAAAACAGTGCCTTCAAATTATGGCTCTTTTTAAAAAACAGTTCGCCCTTCGAAAATAAATGATCTGTAAGTGTTATCCTGATTGTAATGGGCGAAACATCAGCCCCGGCTTATTTGGGTACTCTTGTAGTGCATAACATTGTGGAACTTTACCCACACAATAATTAGCGTAGCGTTAGCTGCGGTATATTTATACTTTGCAAGGGATAAATTAGTGCTATTTTATTTTGTCCCCTAAACAAATAAAACAGGCTACCCCCATCCCTCCCGAAAAATGCCGAAAGGTCGGCACAGGTCGGGATGTTCCAAAAGGGGGTAAAAATCGTTAATTTAAAACGTAATTAAAGTTGCCCAATGATATTATGTACAAGTCCCGATTCAAGTGTAACATCGGGATGCCGACAAATACTGTCGGCAAGCGATGCAACGATGATGCCCATGGGTTCAATGCCCGGACAAAAAATTCTTTTTCACGTTTTTATCCCTTGTGTAGTATAATGTAAATTCTTTTCTACGCGGCTTCGCATAAGATCACTTTTTTACCCCTTGTGCAATATAAGCACGCTTGCTGGCCATTGCGCTTACGCCAAATTGCCGGAGTTGAAAGACAATTCACTTTCTTTCCCCATTGCCGCCTGTTTCATTTTTATCGCGGTTTCGTGCCCCACATATTTTTCTATCCATTTTTCCACCAGGTATATTAATGGGGTTAGAATAATGGCCATCGTAAATTTATAGGTATAATTAACCAGGCAAATAGCAAGCACCAGTTGCCAGCTCCAACCCTTTCCTATTTTGAAGGCTATGAACAATACAATAAAACTATCCACCAACTGGGATATTAAAGTAGAACCGGTGGCCCTAAGCCATATTTTTTTTTCGCCTGTATATTTTTTTATTTTATGAAAAATGGTAACATCCACTATCTGGCTTACCAAAAATGCAACCAGGCTGCCCAGTATGATCCACATTCCCTGTCCAAAAACCCCATTAAAAGCCTTACTCATATCGGGAATTCCATCGGCTACGCCGGTACTGTACCAAAAATCGGCCGGAGGGACCGACATGGCTAAATAAAACATTACAAACCCATAAGTGATTAACGCAACCGCGGTATATGAAATTCTTTTTACCGCCCTGGGGCCATAGTATTCATTTACTATATCGGTGATAACGAATTCAAGTGGCCAAAGCAATACGCCACAGGTAAGGTTAAACGATAAATTTTTTTGTCCAAACAAGGTGAAATTGGATGGTGATAATCCGAATATTTTTTCCAGTGAAAATATCTTTCCTCCAATACATTCCGCTATTAACGCATTGGCTACAAAAAATGCCGTGATGATCACGAAGAGCTTGGTTGGCCTGTCTTTCAAAATATTGTGTATCATTTCTATTTTTAATAAATAAAAAAATAAAATACCTGTACCAATAAAAATATGAAATTAACGATAACAAGCCAATGGGGCATCCGTATCAATTTGCTTGAAAGCATCCTAAACAATACGGCCAAACAGAATAATAAATTGATAAATATTGCGAACTGCCCCAATACCACCAGGGTTCCCGTAACAAATGGCAAGGGTATTATATTGTCATCGACTTTATTTTTTTTATTATTAAACTCTAAATACCCAAGGATAATAAATGCCACGAAACTTACATTGCAGATAAATGCGATCCTGGAAAATAATTTCATAAATAAACCTGTTTGCCGTTTACCGTTTACCGTTTTCTGATTACCGTTTTTATGTTTACCGTTTTCTGTTTTCTGATTGCCTGGCGTGGTAAAATACATTAAGCTATACCCCTTCAATTGAAACCATCACACCAAACCTTTCAACAATCCGCATTCTTTCATTTTCACATTTTCAAATTTGCATTACCCATTCCTCCCCGTAAGCATTGGTACAAAAGAAAAATGATGAAAGGCTTCTTCACTGATAGTGCCATCCGCATTTTTTGTGATCCGTAACATGCGCTGGTGTACCCCTTCATCTACAGGGATAATCATTTTACCGCCGGGTTTTAATTGTTCAATTAATTTGGGCGGAATGAATGGAGCGGCGGCAGTAATGATCACCTTATCAAAAGGCGCATAAGTGGGCAACCCTTCGTACCCATCGCCAAAAAAGAATTTCAGGTTCGGGTATTTGTTTTTAAAAATGTACCGTTTCGTTTTTTCAAATAATACTTTTTGCCGCTCAATCGTAAAAACTTTCGCCCCCATTTCCGCCAATACAGTTGCCTGGTAGATGCTGCCCGTACCAATCTCCAGAATTTTATCGTAAGGGCTAACCTGTAATAGCTGTGTTTGGTATGCAACGGTATAAGGCTGCGAAATCGTTTGCCCTTCGCTGATAGGGAATGCCCTGTCCTCATAAGCTATTTCATCAAAGGCGCTATCCAAAAAAAAATGACGGGGGATATTGTTCATCGCCGTAAGCACGTTTTCATCCGTGATACCTTTATCACGTAAAATGTTCATTAATTTTTTGCGTAGCCCCTTGTGCCGGTATGTATCTTCGTAGTTTCTCATAAAAGCGGTTTCCTTGCATCCTCCAGCGCCAGTGTTTAAAGGACTTGTGGATAGTTAAAATTATTTACAAAATAATTTATTATTTAAAGCTGTTAGTTTTTTTTGTAACCCTGGTTTCAATTGCTATCAGGCCAAAAAGATACGTATTAAATTAAGCGCAAGTTAAAAAAATGTCAGGAGTAAAATCCTGACATTTCCACATAAACCTACTTTAGATATTATTTAAGCGCCATCTCACTCACTATCCGGGCAATTTTATCTTTACAAACTTTTTCCGCATCCGCAAAACCTTCCGGGGCCGCCAGCGAAGTATTCACCGTAAAATAAAATTTTATTTTAGGTTCCGTTCCGCTTGGCCTGGCGGATATTTTGGTGCCATCCTTTAAAACAAACTGCAGCACATTGCTTTTGGGCAGGTTTATTTTCCAGGTTTCACCGGTTTGCAAATTTTTACCCAACTGCAGGTCATAATCCAGCAACTCCGCAACCGCCACTCCATCAATTTTCGCAGGCGGATTATCCCGGTAGCCTTGCATCATATTGGCAATTTCAGTTGCGCCATTCATGCCTTTTTTTGTAATGCTGATCAGGTCTTCTTTATACATGCCATACTGCACATACAGGTCAATCATTTTTGCATACAAGCTTCTGCCTTTGTTTTTTTCATAAGCAGCCATTTCGCACAATAATGCAACAGCGCTGATAGCATCTTTATCCCTTACTTCATCGCCCACCATCAGGCCAAAACTTTCCTCACCACCAATGATGTATTTCTCTTTGCCTTCCTTTTCTTTTATCAAAGCGGCAATCCATTTAAAACCGGTAAGCACATTGTAACAACTTATA
>JANOTW010000121.1:0-2454 GCA_031416575.1 Ferruginibacter sp. | reverse complement strand
ACAAAATTTTGAAAACTTGCCACAGATACTTCAATCGGAAGGAGTCAACCCTAAAATTCCATGGCTTTTTGATTTTAAATTGGACTTTAGATTTAAATAACTAAAATAAATATGGCCTATAAAAAGGCTGATGCATCGGGAGGAAATTAATTCCAAAGCATATTCTATTTGGTAATCGTACAAAATAAATATCACTAATTTAACCCTTGTGCAGAATAAACGACCTTGCACTAAATGCTCAAAAAGAAAAACCTTCCGCCAGGCTCAGTAGGCGTTATTCTTTGGTAGCGAGGTAATTATAATCTTCCATTATTTTTTCAAGAAAATCCATGGCATACATATCGGTAGGCACTTTTAATACATCCTGCACTTTTACGGCGATGCGGTTACACATATCATAGGTATTGGTTTTCTTCGCCTGGTTAATAACATTTTTTATGGTGTTAATATCGCGGTCGCTCAAACGCATTACTTCGGGAAATTTTACTTTGAAATCAGTTTGTGCCACATGCATGAAAATGGTGTCATCCACCGATAATTTCGACACCGTTTCCACTACAACCGTACCTGCCACAATATCGCCCAGCCGCTGGCTTTTGGGCGAAATGGATATAATAATAATAGAAGTGATGCCGCCGGTAACCAGCCAGAAAATACCCCATACCCCATTACCCCAAAATAAAAAAAATATTATAAAGGCCCATTCATAAAAACGCATAAACCATCTTAATGCATATTGACCCAAAGTAGGTTCGCCCCCATCGAGGCTTACTACTTTTATCCTGAATATTTTTTTTCCGATCGTTTGCCCATTCATCCATAATTCGGATAGCATCGTATAGGACAGCATCGGTATTACCAAAATGATAAAAACAAATCCATAGCTCCCTTCACCTACCCTGAACCCGCCAAATAACAAGTATAACATGCTATACATGTAAAGCGCCAGCATGATAAAATCAATGCAGTATGCCAGGAATCGTTTATGAAACGCGGCAATTTCAAATTCTATGTCAATATTAAAAGGGGTAGATATTAAAATTTCGGGCATGGTACAAATTTGGTGTTTATAAATACAAATATAACTTGAATTTTCAGGCACTAATTACACGAATTAAATTCAGTTTATTGCCAATCATATTACAAACTTATGTTTCCCTTTTTAAAACGTAATTAAAGTTCCCCAATGGTATGCGGTAGAAGGGAGTCCCGATGCAGCATACAAACCTTACTCGGGATAAAATGACACAACGATGCCGCCATGAAAAACCCGTGCTGGTCAACAAATAAGGAAATAGCGGGAATTTGAAATACGCCCATTTTTTGGGATTGCCATATCAAAATCTACAATTAGTTTGGGTGCATTTCATATTTTCGCCCCACTTATCAAGGCCGTGGTCGGTGGAACACCGACCACGGCTGGCTACCCCTGGCTGGTGTCCCACCAGCCAGCGAAAATTTGAATTGCACCCATTGGTTTGTATAACCCGGAAATTTGCTATTTTTATCAAATGCGTGAAGGTATGTTCATTAAAAAAAATGTTGATAAGTGGAATGAATATCAGCATAACCCGACCAATGACCCCGATGAAACAGCCGAACGTTTTATTACATTGGTGGATGATCTTTCTTACGCGAAAACATTTTATCCCCGAAGCAAAGTTACCCGCTGGATCAATGGCATAGCATCGGGCATTTACCTGAATATTTATAAAAACAAAAAGGAAAAGTATTCAAGGGTTTTTACTTTCTGGAAATACGAATTGCCGCTTTTGTTTAAAAAATACCACCGGTTATTATTATTTACTTTTTTACTTTTTTCTTTATTCGTAAGCATCGGGGTTTTTAGTTCCATCAAAGACGAATCATTTATCAGGGGGATATTGGGGGATAACTATGTGGATATGACGGAGGAGAATATTTCGAAGGGAGACCCTTTTGGCGTGTATAAAAGTGAAAACCCCTTCACCATGTTTGTGCAAATAGCCATGAACAATACTTTCGTGTCGTTGTTGATGGTGATGGGTGGAATATTGATAGGGATGGGTACTGTTTATGCCATGTGGCAAAATGGGCTGATGCTGGGTTGTTTTCAATATATGTTCTTCGCCAAGGGTTTAGGGCTGCAATCCATATTAGTGATCTGGGTGCATGGTACCCTGGAGATACTGGCTCTGGTAATCGCTGCAACAGCCGGCCTGGTTATTACACAGGGAATACTTTTTCCGGGTACTTATTCAAGGGCGGTATCTTTTAAACGCGGTATAAAAGATGCATTGAAAATAATGATCGTACTGGTGCCGGTTTTCATATTGGCTTCATTTTTTGAAAGCTATGTTACCCATTTAATGAGTAATACATTTGATAAGGAAAATAACGGGGGCTTACCGGTATGGGCCAGCGCTTTGATACTCATCTTTTCACTTTCTTTCATCACCTGGTATTTTGTAATTT
>JANOTW010000120.1:0-1710 GCA_031416575.1 Ferruginibacter sp. | reverse complement strand
CTGAATAATATTACGTCCCTACGGGACTATGAATGTATTTTTTTTTCTGGCTACCGATATTATGTCCCTACGGGACGAAGAAATTTGATGCGTTGAACATAAAACGCAATTAAAGTTCCCCAATGGTATTCAGTACACGAGGGCGACGCAACGATGCCTAATTGAAATTCTTCTGCCCGGACAAAAAAAAGAATGGTTGTATAGAAGAGTGACACAACAATGTTAAATTGAAAAACATAAGTCTGTAAAAAAATAATAAAAACCCCAATTATTATGCACCTGGCAAATGGAAAGAAATCAGAAATCAGACATCAAGAAATCAGACATAAAAATCAGGCATCAAAACTAATGCTCTCCTTCAGCTCCCGCTCACTATATGCCATATTGTATTGTTTCAACACATCATCCGGCACACCCTTCCATTGGTTAGGCACATTGCCTGCGTAGCCAATATCCTTTACGCCCATTTCAGAAGTATAAAAGCCCGTTGCGGTTAAGTTGCGCATCAGGTTAAAAAATGCCACGCCCTGTTTCATGCCAGGCTTTGCTTTTGCAGGATAAGCGATATCATCCACAATTTCAATCCGCTGCTTTTCGGTGATGCCGGCAAAAGATTTTTCAAACCGTTTCAGCGAGTGCATTTCCAGCCAGCGCAAACCTCCACGCATAGGTGTTTGATGGTTGGGCATATCCTTTACGATGAATTCGATAAAGCCGGGCACTTTAGCATCCGATGCGCTTCCACTCACTTCATCCTTTGGTATAATGATATCGGCCAGAATAGTAATGGTGGCCATTTCATCCGGGGTAAAAAAGGTTGCTTCCCGGAGTTTTTTATTCGCTTCTTTTTCTTCCGCCATCCGGTCATCCTCGTTCACGGCAGGAGAAGACGGTGCAGCGGTGGTTTCCGAAACTTTTTTATCGGTTGTTTCGCACGATTGAATTAATACAGCGGTAGAAGCCGTGCCGATCAGTAATGCTTTGATTGATTTACGTCTGTCCATAAAATTATTTTTTGCCCCCGGCCCCGCTATCCGGCGGAGAGTGGAGAATGAAATTTATTGTTTCTTTTTGTTTCACAATGAGTACTTGCTTTTAATACGCTTGCCTTTTTCCCCCTGCAAGGGACAGGGGTTTTAAATATTTTGTTTTTTCAACTGGTCAACAATGTATTCGGATGTTCTCATTGACAAAGCTAAAATTGTCCAGGTGATATTTTTATCTGCCTGCGATACAAACTGGCCGCCGTCCACATTGAATAAATTTTTGCACTCATGCGCCTGGCTCCATTTGTTGAGAGGCGATTTTTTTGCATCATCACCCATTCTTACTGTTCCCGCCTCATGAATAATATTACCGGGATTGGCGAGGCCATAATCATTTTCCGGCCCATCCTTGTCACCTGATGTGATAACAGCGCCCATCGAGTGCATGATCTCCTTAAATGTTTCCTTCATGTGCTTCGCCTGCTTGATTTCGTATTCGCTGTTTTTAGTATTGAACCGCAAAACAGGGATGCCGAATTTATCAACTACCGACGGGTCAATTTCACAATAATTCGATTCCAATGCAATGCTTTCACCGCGGCCTGCCATGTGTACACCCGCCCCATATAAATACCGTAAATCTTCTTTCAGCGAAGCTCCATACCCACCGGCTTCTTTTGTTTTACCATTGATGGGGAACTGGCCGTTTTTGTTTTCCACACCA